>DJWG01000010.1:0-18926 GCA_002440945.1 Rhodobacteraceae bacterium UBA6236
ACAACCTCTGGGCAACCGTTGCCAAACAGCCGGCTCGTTCCGCGCTGACGGCACCGATCCCGGCCGAATAAGGGGGACCGGAAATGGGTATCCTTGACAAGCACCAGATCCTTGAAAAGAACGCGACCCTTCTGCTGGTCGGGTCGTTTCTGGTGGTGACCATCGGCGGCATCGTCGAGATCACGCCGCTGTTCTACCTGGAGAACACCATCGAGAAAGTGGAAGGGGTTCGCCCCTACACGCCGCTCGAACTCGAAGGGCGCGACATCTACATCCGTGAAGGCTNNTCGATGTACGACCATCCGTTCCAGTGGGGGTCGAAGCGGACCGGGCCGGACCTGGCCCGCGTGGGCGGCCGCTATTCGGACGCCTGGCACGTCGATCACCTGACCGACCCGCAGGCGGTGGTGCCGGAATCGATCATGCCGAAATACGGCTTCCTGAAGGATCGGCTGATCGACGCGACCTATATCGAGGACCGCCTGAAGGCGGACGCGATGGTGGGCGTTCCCTACACGACCGACATGATCGCCGCCGCCAAGGCGGACTTCGCGGCCCAGGCCGATCCGAACGCCGACACGACCGAACTTCAGGCGCGCTATGGCGCGGCGGGGTTCAAGGGCGGCAAGGACGTGAACGTCGCCAACTTCGATAACGCGCCGGGCGTGTCCGAGATGGATGCTCTGGTCGCCTACCTGCAGGTTCTGGGCACGATGGTCGACTTCTCGACCTTCCAGCCGGACAAGAGCCGGTAAGGGGGCGTGATGGACGACCTCTACACCATCACCCGGCAATTCGCGGACAGCTGGGGCCTTCTTGGCCTGTTCGTGATCTTTGTCGCAGTCGTGATCTGGGCCTTCCGGCCCGGGTCGCGGCAGACCTACGAAGACATCTCGAACATCCCTTTCCGCCATGAAGACAAACCCGCCCGCGACGACACCGCGCGCGAACCGTCTGGCGCCACGTTGAAGGAGGCGTGGAAATGAGCAAGCAACCCACCGCGAAGAAAGCCGATCCCGCGACGACGGGTCATAGCTGGGATGGCATCCAGGAATTCGACAATCCGATGCCGCGCTGGTGGCTCTGGACCTTCTACCTGACCATCATCTGGGGCATCGGCTACACCATTGCCTATCCGGCCTGGCCGCTGATCAAGGCGGCCACGCCCGGCATCCTCCAGCAAAGCACCCGCGCCGACGTCCAGACCGAGATCGACCGCTTCGCCAGCGCGAACGCCCCGATCGAGGCGAAGCTGACCGCCGCCAACCTGGACGAGATCAAGAACGATCCCGCCCTGGCGGACTTCGCCCTGAAATCGGGCAAGGCCGTGTTCCAGACCTTCTGCGCCCAGTGCCACGGCGCGGGCGGCGGGGGCGGCAAGGGCTATCCGGCGCTGGTCGACAACGACTGGCTCTGGGGCGGCACCATCGATGACGTGCACACCACGATCCTGCACGGCATCCGCAACACCACCGACCCTGAGGCCCGCTATTCGCAGATGCCGGCCTTCGGCACCGACGGACTGCTGGACAAGACCCAGATCGGGGATGTGGTGCAATATGTGCTGCAACTGTCGAAACAGCCGCACGACGCCGCCAAGGCCACCGCTGGCGCGCAGGTTTTCGCGGAAAACTGCGTCTCCTGCCACGGCGAGGCCGGAACCGGCGACCGTGCGCAGGGCGCGCCGAACCTGACCGACGCGATCTGGCTTTACGGCGGCGACGAGGCGGCGCTGACCGAAACCGTCACCAAGGCCCGTTTCGGTGTCATGCCGGCCTGGGCGGGGCGCCTGACCGAGGCACAGATCCGTTCGGCGGCCTTCTACGTCCACGGCCTTGGCGGTGGCGAATGACACGAATTGTCCGGGGGACTCGCTCCCTCGGGCAGGGACACCGGCCCCCCGTCCTGTTCGCGCGTTTCCTGGGGGGCCGGTGTTTTCGGACCAGCGCACATCCGGGCAGAATGATGCCCCGGCCTGATCCAGAACTCCCCGGCCCCGAAGGGCCGGGTTTTTCTTTGCCGCCGCCTGCGGGTGTTTGACGCACCCTGTGGCAAAGGCATCCCTGCGGGAATAAGTACATTCCCGATCTCACAATTGGTGTCGTTTGATTCAGGTCAAGGGGTTATCAGCGCCCGCGGTCTATCAGACGTCATCCAGGACAGGAGCCAGACGACGTGTCCTCCAGCGACGACACCCCCCCGCCCAGCCTTTATGCGGCCCACGAACCGGTCTTTCCACGCCGGGTGAAAGGCAATTTCCGCAACCTGAAATGGGTGATCCTGGCGGTTACCCTTGGCATCTATTATCTGACCCCGTGGATCCGCTGGGACCGTGGCCCGGCGATGCCGGATCAGGCGGTGCTGGTCGACCTGGCGAACCGCCGGTTCTTCTTCTTCATGATCGAGATCTGGCCGCATGAATTCTACTTCGTTGCGGGCCTTCTTATCATGGCGGGGCTTGGGCTGTTCCTGTTTACCTCGGCCCTGGGGCGGGTCTGGTGCGGCTATGCCTGCCCGCAGACCGTCTGGACCGACCTCTTCATCCTTGTGGAACGCTGGATCGAGGGCGACCGGAACGCCCGGCTTCGGCTTTGGAACCAGCCGTGGAATGCCGAAAAGGTCCGCAAACGCGCCATCAAATGGACGGTGTGGCTGCTGATCGGCCTTGCCACCGGCGGGGCCTGGGTCTTCTACTTCACCGACGCGCCGACCCTGCTGCGCGATCTTGTCACCGGCCAGGCGCATCCGCTGGCCTACAGCACCATGGCGATCCTGACGCTGTCCACCTTCTTCTTCGGCGGTTTCGCCCGCGAACAGGTCTGCATCTACGCCTGCCCCTGGCCGCGCATCCAGGCCGCGATGATGGACGAAGACACCCTGACCGTCGCCTACCGCGACTGGCGGGGCGAGCCGCGCGGCAAGCTGAAGAAGGACGAACCGACCAAAAGCAACGGCGGCGAAAAGGGCGACTGCATCGATTGCATGGCCTGCGTCAACGTCTGCCCGATGGGCATCGACATCCGCAACGGCCAGCAGATGGAATGCATCACCTGCGCGCTTTGCATTGATGCCTGCGATGACGTGATGGCCAAGATCGGCAAGCCGAGGGGCCTCATCGACTACATGGCGCTGAAGGACGAGGCCGCCGAACGTGCCGGCCAACACCCCAAGCAGCTCTGGCGTCATATCTTCCGCCCGCGCACCATCATGTACACAACGCTCTGGGCCGGGATCGGCGTTGCCATGGTCGTGGCGCTGTTCCTGCGCGATCCTTTCGGGCTGAACATCACCCCGGTCCGCAACCCGACCTTCGTCACCATGGCCGACGGCGCGATCCGCAACGCCTATGAGGTGCGGCTGCGCAACCAGCATGGCGAGGAACGGCCCTACGATCTGGCCGTGGAATCGCCCGTGCCGCTCGACCTGACGATCGAGGGCGCCGACACCTCGACCGTGAACGTCGCCCCGGATTCGATGCGCACGCTGCGGGTCTATCTGACGGCCCCCGCCGGATCGAAGGGCGCGCTTGAAAAGCGCAGCGACATCACCATCTGGGTGACGGATCTGGACAGCAAGGACCGCGTGCGCGCCGGCACCGTCTTCAACGGAAAGGGCCAGTAGGATGGAACAGCCGACCACCGGCAAGCCGCTGACCGGCCGGAAGGTGCTGATGATCGCGGTGGCCTTCTTCGGCACGGTCATCGCGGTGAACGTGTTCATGGCCACCAAGGCGATCCGCACCTTTCCGGGGCTGGAAGTGTCGAACAGCTACGTCGCTTCGCAGGTTTTCGACAAGGAACTGGCGGCGCAGCGCAGCTTGGGCTGGACGCTTGGCCACCGCTACGAAAACGGCCGACTGGTGCTGAGCTTCCGTGACAGGGATGGCCAGCCGGTCGTGGTGGAGCATCTGTCGGCCCTCATCGGCCGCACCACTGAGGCCGCCGAGGACAAGACACCCGATTTCACGCCGCAAGGCGGGGATTATGTGGCCGAGGTGGATCTGCCGAAGGGTAAATGGATGATCCTTCTGGAAGCCTTCGACAAGGCGGGAACGCGCTTCCACCAGCGGCTGGATCTGCAAGTGCAAGGGTAACGCGATGGCAGCGACTTACACTCCCACGTCTTCGGCCTGCGCGGCCTGCGTCGTCGTGCCCGCCGCCGAGGCGCTGGCCGAACGGCGGGCGCGGGCGCAGTCGCGGGTGATGCTGTCGCTGCCCACCGCGGAAGGCGCCACCGCCATTTCCGATGTCGAACGCCTCTTGGAAAGCGTTCCGGGCGTGCGCTCGGCCCGGGTCAACCTGACCCTCAGGCGTGTCACCGTGGATGCCGAAGCCGGGGTGCTGGCCGATGATCTGGTCGCGCGGCTGGCGGGCATCGGCTATCCGGCGCATGAGCTGGATCCCGGTCTGCTGTCGGCCACCGAAAACGACAAGCGCGGCCGCGACCTTCTGATGCGGCTGGGTGTTGCCGGCTTTTCGATGATGAACATCATGCTTCTGTCGGTCGCCGTCTGGTCGGGCGCCGAAGGACAGACGCGCGATCTGTTCCACTGGATTTCCGCGATGATCGCCCTGCCGACGCTGGCTTTCGCGGGCCAGCCGTTCTTTGCCAGCGCCTGGGAATCGGTCAAGGCACGGCGACTGGGGATGGACTTCCCGATCTCGCTCGCGCTGGTGCTGGCCTCGTCGATTTCACTTTTTGAAACCATCAAGGGCGGCCACCACGCCTATTTCGACGCCGCAGTGTCCTTGTGCTTCTTCCTGCTCGCCGGGCGCTATCTGGATTACCGCAGCCGCGCCGCCGCGCGTTCGGCAGCCGAGGAACTCGCCGCGCTGGAGGTGCCCCGCGCGCTCAGGCTTGATGGCGAGGCCGAGACGATGGTGGCGATCGCCGACCTGCGCCCGGGCGATCTGGTCCGGGTGCGGCCCGGCGCGCGGATGCCGGTCGATGGCGTGGTGGTCGACGGCGCGTCCGAAATCGACCGGTCGCTGCTGACCGGGGAAACCCTGCCGGTGCAGGCGGTTCCCGATACGGTCGTCAGCGCGGGCGAGGTCAACCTGACCGGCCCGCTGACCGTGCGGGTGACGGCGGCGGGGAAGGAATCGTCGCTCCACCGCATGGCCGATCTGGTCGCCGTCGCCGAAAGCGCGAAGAACCGCTACACGTCGCTCGCCGACCGGATGGCGCGGCGCTATTCGCCTTCGGTCCATGTGCTGGCGCTGACCTCGTTCCTTGGCTGGCTCTGGATTTCGGGCGGCGATGTGCGTCTGGCGGTGAACATCGCGGCGGCGGTGCTGATCATCACCTGCCCCTGCGCCTTGGCGCTGGCGGTTCCGGCGGTGGTGACATCGGCCTCCGGCAAGCTGTTCCGCATGGGGCTTCTGATCAAGGACGGCACCGCGCTCGAACGGCTGGCCGAGGTGGATACGGTGGTCTTCGACAAGACCGGCACCCTGACCATGGGCGCGCCGCGCCCCCTGGGTCTGGAGGAACACCCCCGCGACGCGCTTCCGGTGGCGATGGCGCTGGCCGGGGCCTCGTCCCACCCGCTGTCGCTGGCGCTGGTGGCTGCGCTCCGCGACCAAGGCGTTCTGCCCGCTGCGCTGACCGACCTGCGCGAGGCGCCGGGTTATGGCGTCGAAGGCCGCTTGCAGGGCCGCCGTGTGCGGCTTGGCCGTGCCGCCTGGGTGGGCGCTGACGAGGCTGCGGAAACCGCGACCTGTCTGGATCTGGGGCAGGGGGCGGCGCCACTGACCTTCCGCTTTGCCGACAGCCTGCGCCCCGGCGCGCGCGAGGCGGTGGATGGGCTGCGCGCGCAAGGCAAGCATGTGATGCTGCTTTCGGGTGATTCCACCAGCGCGGTTCAGGCGCTTGCCGCCGATCTGGGCATCGACGACTGGCGCGCAGGCGCGCTTCCGGCGGAAAAGGCCAATGTCATTGCCGAACTTTCGGCCGCCGGGCGCAAGGTGCTGATGGTCGGCGATGGCCTCAATGACACTGCCGCGCTGGCAGGCGCGCATGTCTCGATCTCGCCCGCCTCGGCGCTGGATGCGGCGCGGGTCGCCTCCGACGTGGTGCTGCTGGGACAGGATCTTGGCCCCATCGCCGATGCCGCGCGGATTTCGGTTGTTGCCCGGCGCCGGATCAAGCAGAATTTCGCCATGTCGCTGATCTACAACCTGGTTGCGGTGCCGGTGGCGCTGGTGGGGCTTGCCACGCCCCTGATCGCGGCGCTGGCCATGTCAGGCTCGTCCCTGATGGTGACGGTGAACGCGATGCGGATGAAATAGGGAAGACTGCGCATGGAGATCCTGAGCTATCTGATCCCGGTGTCGCTGTTTCTGGGCTTTCTGGGCCTGATCGGCTTCTTCTGGGCCATCCGGGGCCACCAGTTCGAGGATCTGGAAGGCGACGGCCACCGCATCCTGCGCAAGGACTACGACGACCATCCCAAATCCGACAAGCCGCAGGCCTGATGCGGACCTGATCGGGACGGCAGCAAGGAAAAAGGCGGGCGCAGCGGCCCGCCTTTTGTTTGTCCAGGGTTTCGCTTCAGCCTCAGCCCGGCCCGACCACCGCACATTCGCCACCCCGCGCCACCAGACGGCGGCAGGCCAGATCCGCAGCCTGCTGCGACAGACCAAGGAAGTTCGCTTCGAACCCGCCCTTGCGCGGCACCACTTTGCGGAGGCTGTTTTCCAGCGTGTTCGTTTCCAGCAACGCCACCTGAAGAAGCTGCCGTTCGGCATGGTAGCGCGACGGGAAATTGCCGACGTTGATGCCCCACTGATGCCCGCCCGAGGTCGAGATGCGGGTCACGACCTCCTGCTCGGCTTCGGCGGCCGGGGCAGTGGGGGCGACGGCCTCGACCACCACCTGATCGGCAAGGCTGTTCTTCAGGTCTGGATCGACAGGGCGGACCATCTTCTGCCCGGACGAGGTGACAACCTTCGGCAGTGGCGTCACCATGGCGCCTGCGGCCACGAATGCCAGTTCCTTGGGCGCGGGTTCCGCCGGCGGAACCGGTGAAGGTGCGGCCAAGGCGACGACTTCGGTGGCCGGGGCCACGGGCGTCTCGGCAACCTCGACCGGCGTTGCTTCAGGCTGAACGGGTGCGGCTTCCGCAGCGACAGCGGCGGGTTCCGGGCGCGCGGGCGCGGCGCGCGGGCGCAGCGTCGCCTTGTCGGCCGATGCGACCTTCACGTCACTTTCCTCTGCCGCGGCAGGGGCTGCCGGAGCCTCGGTCAAGGCTGCCGCGACGGCCTGTTCGGCGGCGGGCTGGATCGCATCCAGCGCGTCCTTGGTTGCATCCGGCGTCGCAAGGACGATCGCCTCTTCGGCCTCGCTTCCCGGCTCGACCGAGGTTTCGTCCGCCGCCGCAGCCGCGGCCAACGCTTCGGTTTCGGGTTGCGGGGCGGTTGATTGTTCAAAGCCCGGTCCGCCATTCGCTTCGGCAAGGACGTCGTTGATGTTGCTTTGCATCGCCATCAGCACCGCCGCAGGCGTGTCTTCGCCGTCAGGCGCGGCTGTGCCGGGGGCGGGGCGCGCCATCGGACGCGGGCTGGTGCCGATGCTGCCCTGGACGCGGATGGTCTTGGCGACCGCTCCGGGTTCTATGCTGACCGCGCCCGCGACGGCTTCGGCCACTTCGTCGGTTTCTGTCGCATCCACCATGTTGCCGACATATTGCGGTTCTTGCGGCTTCTTCTCGATCACGTTGTTCGGGGCCAGGCCGAAGCCCATGTCCATCAACTCTGCCATCCGGGCGTTGCGTTGCGCGGTCGAGGTGCCGCCGAAGACGGTTGCGATGATGCGCTTGTCGCCCCGCTGCGCCGACGCGGTCAGGTTGAAGCCCGCAGGGCCGGTATAGCCGGTCTTGATCCCGTCGGCGCCCTTGTAGCTGTTGAGGAACCGCGCATTGGTCGCGGCCACCTGTGCCATGCCCGCATCGGCGGTGCGGCGCGAGAAAAGCCCGTAATATTGCGGGAAATCGTAAAAGAGGTGCCGACCCAGCATGGTCATGTCATGCGCCGTCGACAGGTGGCCCTTCGCGGTCAGGCCATTGGCGTTCACGAAGGTGGTTTTCGTCATGCCCAGCTGCTTGGCGGTGGCGTTCATCCGGCGCGCGAAGGCTTCTTGCGAACCGCCGATGCCTTCGCCGATCGCCGCTGCCGCGTCATTGGCCGACTTGATCGCCGCCGCGCGGATCAGATAGCGCAGCGCGATCTTCTGTCCCGGCTTCAGCCCCAGACGCGAGGGCGGCTGGCTTGCCGCGAGTTTCGAGACGGTGACCATGCTGTCGAGAGAGATTTCGCCGCGCTCGATCGCCTGGAACGCGATGTAAAGCGTCATCATCTTGGTCAGTGATGCGGGATGCAGGCGGGTATTGGCGTTGGTTTCATGCAGCACCTGTCCGGTGCGGGCGTCGATCATGTAATCGGCATAAGGCGCGGCCTCTGCCGCCAATGGCAACAGCAGCGAAAACCAGAAAGTCGCAAGAATCAAACGTCCATAGCGGACACACTGCCCAGCGAGTGCGGTCACGTTTCTGTCCCTTCGTCTGCCTCGGCGCGCCCGGATTTTTGGATTTGGGCGTCACTGGCGGCAACGATAACATATGCGGTGCTGCGCGAAAACTGCCTATTTTCAACGCCTTTTCCGACGAAGTTGTGGGCGCTTGCCAACATCTTGGGGTGAAATGGCAATGGCCGACTAGATAAGCTCTGTGGATGGTTTTGCAGCGGAAGGATCGCCGCCGGTTGGGCAACAAAGCCCGAGGATTGTGCCGGGCCGATGCAAAGAACAGCCCACCCTCTTTTCGGCGCGGGGCAAGAGATTATATTCTTGGTTCAGACTGGACTTTCCCGAATCCCTGCAACCTCGGAGCGCCTGCGTGACCTATCGCCCCCTCACCATGACCGACCGCAAGGAAGGCCCCGAAGGCGATGCGTCGGTCATCACCAAGACCAAGCCGAAAACGCAGCGCCCGCCGATGTACAAGGTCTTGTTGCTGAACGACGATTACACGCCGATGGAATTCGTCGTGCACATCCTTGAGAGGTTCTTCGGCCTCAGCCATGCCCAGTCGTTCGAGATCATGCTGACAGTCCACAAGAAGGGGCTGGCGGTGGTGGGCGTCTTTTCCTATGAGGTCGCGGAAACCAAGGTGGCGCAGGTGATGGATTTCTCTCGCCGCCATCAGCACCCCCTGCAATGCACGATGGAGAAGGAATGACGCTGCCCCACCGGACCCGACCGGAATGAGCGGGGATCGTCTGGAACTTGCCATCCGGCCGGGGGATCTGCCCGAGAACGGGCGGATCGTTGTGCTTGGCCCTTCGACGGCGACCGACCTGTCGTCGCTTCCCAGGGATCGGATCGTCATCGAACAACCCCTGCGGCCCGACCACGATGCCTGGGCGGGGCTCGGCTACGATGTATCCCCTCATGCGGAAGGCCCGTTTGCAGCGGCCATTGTCTGCGCGCAGCGGGCGCGGGATGCCAGCCGCGCCGCGGTGGAGCGGGCGGCGGCCCTTGTGGTCAGCGGCGGGCCGGTCTGGGTCGATGGCGCCAAGACCGACGGGATCGACAGCCTGTTGAAAGACATCCGCAGCCGGGTCGAACTGTCGCCCGCGCTGGCCAAGGCGCATGGCAAGATCGCGAGTTTCCTGAACCCCGGGCCCGGGGCATTCGCCGACTGGCAGGCGCGGGATCTGGCACCGGTCGAGGGCTTCGTGACCCGGCCGGGCGTATTTTCGGCGGATGGCGTCGATCGCGGCTCGGCGCTGCTGGCTTCGGCCTTGCCTGCGGATCTGAAAGGCAAGGGCGCCGATCTGGGTGCGGGCTGGGGCTGGCTGTCGGCGCAGGTTCTGGCGCGACCGGCGGTCTCCGTTTTGCACCTGGTCGAGGCGGATCAGGTGGCGCTGGACTGCGCGCGCCGTAACGTTACCGATCCTCGCGCCCAGTTCCACTGGGCGGATGCGACGAGGTTCGACCCCGGGCAGCGGCTGGACTGGGTGGTGATGAACCCGCCCTTCCACGTCTCGCGCGCCGCCGACCCGTCGCTGGGCGTGGCTTTCATCCGCGCCGCGGCGGCCATGCTCGCGCCTTCGGGGCGGCTGATCATGGTTGCCAACCGTCATCTGCCTTACGAGCAGACGCTGGCGACGCTGTTCCGCCAGGTCGGGGAAACCGCGGGCGATGGCGGCTTCAAGGTGCTGACCGCATCGGGGCCGATCCGACGCCGACCGTAGGTCAGCGTTTGCGGCGCTGTCGCATGAGTATTTGGGCAAAGAAGAAGTTGCAGGCGAATCGCGGGCGTCTTGGCGGGGCAAGCGAGAATGGGGTTTTCCGGTTTCGTGGTGGCCCTGAAGGAAAAGGGTCTTCCATAATCTCGACTGAAATAGCCGTAATTATTCCCTTGATAAAGGCGACCGCATAGATCGAGATTGTCTCCATCAGGCCTTGAACCGGGCCCAGAAGGAGACAGACCATGACAGCGGTATTTTTTCCCCGCCACAGGATGCGCGCCCGACTTGGGGCGACAGCAGTCGCGCTGATCGCGCTTTCGCTGCCGGCGGCGGCGCAGTCGCTTCTGAATGTCAGCTATGACCCGACGCGCGAACTTTACCGCGAGGTCAACGAGTCCTTCGTCAAGGACTGGGTCGCCAAGGGCAACCCCGAACCGAAGATCGAAACCTCGCATGGTGGATCGGGGGCGCAGGCGCGGGCGGTGATCGACGGTCTGAAGGCACAGGTCGTGACGCTGGCGCTGGCGTCGGACATCGACAAGATCGCCAAGGCGGGCCAGTTGCCCGAGGATTGGCAGGCGAAGCTGCCGCATAATTCCTCGCCCTATACCTCAACCATCGTGTTCCTGGTGCGCGAGGGCAACCCGAAGGGCATCAAGGATTGGGGCGATCTGGTCGCCGATGGCGTCGAGGTCATCACGCCGAACCCCAAGACATCGGGCGGGGCGCGCTGGAACTACCTGGCGGCCTGGGCCTGGGCAGAGAAGAACGGCAAGGATCCGAAGGCGTTCGTGAAGGCGCTTTATGCCCATGTGCCGGTGCTGGATACCGGCGCGCGCGGCGCAACCACCACTTTCGCGCAGCGCGGGATCGGTGACGTGCTGCTGGCCTGGGAAAACGAGGCCTATCTGGCGCAGAAGGAACTGGGCGCGGATCAGTTCGACATCGTGGTGCCAAGCGTGTCTGTCCTGGCCGAGCCGCCGGTGGCGCTGGTCGAAGGCAATATCGAGAGTGAAGATCAGCGCAAGTTGGCCGAGGCCTACCTGCAGTTCCTTTATTCCCCTGAAGGTCAGGCCATCGCCTTCAGGAACTATTACCGCGCCTGGGATGCGTCGAAGGCCAACCCGGAAGACGTCGCCCGTTTCCCGAAGCTTGATCTGGTGGATATCGCGGCCTTCGGCGGTTGGGCCAGGGTTCAGCCGGAACACTTCGGCGACGGCGGCATCTTCGACCAGATCTACACGGCCAAATGATGGGACCGCTGGTCAACAGATCGCCCATGCCGGGCTTCCGGCTTGGCATGGGGATCACGCTTTGCCTCTTGTCGCTGGTCGTGCTTTTGCCCATCGCGGCATTGCTGGCGAAGGGCGCGGGGCTTGGCATCTCCGGCCTTTGGGCGGTGGCAAGCGGCGAACGGGTGGCGGCGGCGCTGGTGCTGTCCTTCCGGCTGTCGCTGATCGCGGCACTGGTGAACCTGGTGTTCGGGGTGCTGCTGGCCTGGGTGTTGACCCGCTACCGCTTTCCCGGGCGACGGCTTCTGGATGCGGCGGTGGACCTGCCTTTTGCCCTGCCGACGGCGGTGGCGGGCATCGCCTTGACCGCGCTTTATGCCCCGAACGGTTTTTTCGGAAGCATTGCCAAGGGCTTTGGCGTTCGCATCGCCTATACCGAATGGGGCATCCTGATCGCCCTGATCTTCGTGGGGCTGCCCTTTGTCACCCGCACCGTGCAGCCGGTGATCCAGGAAATCGAGCGTGAGGTCGAGGAAGCCTCGGCCACCCTTGGCGCAAGCCGCGCCTATACGCTCCGCCGTGTGATCCTTCCGATGCTGATGCCCGCGGCGCTGACCGGCTTTGCCCTCGCGCTGGCGCGGTCGGTGGGGGAATACGGATCGGTGATCTTCATCGCCGGAAACATCCCGCTCAAGACCGAAATCGCGCCCCTGCTGATCGTCATCCGGCTTGAGGAGTTCGATTACGACGGCGCGGCGGCGATCGGCATCGCCATGCTGACCATTTCCTTCACGATGCTGCTCGCCATCAACGCCATCCAGATCTGGAGCCGCCGGAGGATCGGATATGTCTGACCTGCCCCTGAACACCCGCCGGACCCGGTTCCGGAACCCCGCCGATGAAGGGGTGGTGACAAAGGTCGCCGCGATCCTTGTGGTCGTCCTGCTGCTGGTGATCCTGCTTTTCGCACCCCTGGTCGCGGTCTTTGCCGAGGCGCTGGCGAAGGGCATGGGCGAGGCCGTCGCGTCGCTTGCCCATCCCGATGCCCGGTCGGCCATCGGGCTCACGCTGCTTGTCACCGCCATTGCCGTGCCGTTCAACGCCGTCTTCGGCATTGCTGCCGCCTGGACGATCACCAGGTTCGATTTCCGCGGCAAGGCGTTTTTGCTGACGCTGATCGACCTGCCGTTTTCCGTCTCGCCGGTCGTGGCGGGGCTTTGCCTTGTGCTGCTTTTTGGCAAGAACGCAACGCTGGGCGGGTGGCTGGTGGCGTCGGGAATGCCGGTGATCTTTGCGCTGCCGGGGATCATTCTGGCCACCATGTTCGTGACCTTCCCCTTCGTGGCGCGGGAACTTGTCCCGGTCATGATCGAACAGGGCAAGGCCGAGGAAGAGGCGGCGCTGACGCTTGGGGCCGGCGGTTGGCGGGTGCTCCGCACCGTGACGCTGCCGAACATCCGTTGGGCGCTCTTGTATGGCGTGCTGCTTTGCAATGCCCGCGCCATGGGGGAATTCGGCGCGGTGGCGGTGGTTTCGGGCAAGATCCGCGGCGAAACCGCCACGATGCCGATCACCATCGAGATGATGTACAACGAATACCTCTCGGTCGCCGCCTTCAGCATGGCTGCGGTGCTGGCGCTTCTGGGGCTGGTCACGCTGGCGATGAGGTCGCTTCTGGAATGGCGTCACGCCGATCAGCTGGCCGCAACATCCAGGCATTGAAAGGAAAATCCCGTGCAGATCGAGATTGATGAGATTTCCAAGGAATTCGGCCCCACCGCGGCGCTGCATCCCGTGAGCCTTTCGATCCCTTCGGGGGCGCTGGTCGCGCTGCTGGGGCCGTCGGGGTCGGGCAAGACGACGCTTCTGCGCATCCTTGGGGGGCTTGAATATCCGACCTCGGGGCGGGTGCTTTTTGACGGGCGCGATGCCACGGGGCTTTCGGTGCAGGACCGCCGCGCCGGCTTCGTCTTCCAGTCCTATGCGCTGTTCCGGCACATGACGGTGTTCGAGAACATCGCCTACGGGCTGCGTGCCCGGCCCCGCAAGGAACGGCCGATCGAAGCCGAGATCACCCGACGCGTCACCCGCCTGCTGGAACTGATCCAGCTGCCCGATATCGGGAAGCGCTATCCCTCGCAACTTTCGGGCGGTCAGCGGCAACGCGTGGCGCTGGCCCGGGCGCTGGCGATCGAACCCCGGATGCTGCTGCTGGACGAACCTTTCGGGGCGCTCGATGCCCGGGTGCGCAAGGAATTGCGTCAGGGTCTGCGTGAAATCCATGACGCCACTGGCCTGACGACGATCTTCGTCACCCACGACCAGGACGAGGCGATGGAGCTTGCCGATTTCGTGGTCGTCATGTCGATGGGCCGCATCGAACAGATCGGCCGCCCACAAGACATCCGGTCGCGTCCCGCAACCGAATTCGTGAAGGATTTCATTACCGCCTGACCTCCCGGACAGCTTAACACAAAGCCGTCCTCAGCTTGCCGCAGTCATGACACAGCCATCGGCGATCTCTTGCCTGTTGGCCCTGGGGCCAGGCGGGCAAGGTTCGGGGGCGGACAGATGGACATCGCGCAGCAGGTCAGCGCCTTTGGGTCGGCGGCGCCGCAACATGGGTCGATCACCCCCGTCCTGCTCTGCGGCGGTTCCGGCACGCGACTTTGGCCGGTGTCGCGCACCGACATGCCCAAGCAGTTCGCGCGCTTCGGACAGCGCCCGACCCTTTTCCAGGACACGCTGGCCCGGATCGCGCGCCCCGAATTCGGCGATCCCGTCCTTGTCACCAGCGCCCGGCACCGCTTCCTCGCCGCCGAACAGGCCGGCGACATGGGCCTTGAGGCCGCGGTTCTGGTCGAGCCGGTCGCCCGCAACACCGCTGCGGCTGCTCTGGTGGCGGCGCTTTGGATCGCGCGGGAAGATCCCAATCGCCTGATGCTGATCCTTCCCTGCGACCACCACATCCCCGATGCCGACAGCTTTGCCGCCTGCGTCGAATATGGCGCGATGGCCGCCCGTTCGGGCCGGATCGTGACCTTCGGCATCACCCCGACACGGGCGGAAACCGGCTATGGCTGGTTGCAGCCCGCCCCCCTGCCGCGCCGCGACGGAACGCTGCCCTTGCAGCGCTTCGTCGAAAAACCCGATGAGGCGCGGGCGCTTCGGATGCTGCATTCGGGGAAATACCTGTGGAACATGGGCGTCTTCCTTTGCACCGCCAAAGCCCTGATCTCGGCCTTCCGCCGCCACGCGCCCGACTACATCCACCCGCTGCGGATGGCGATCCGCCGGTCACGTCACGATCTGGGGTTCATTCGTCTGGATGACGCCGCCTTTGCCGCCTTGGGTAACGAATCGCTCGACGTCGCGGTGATGGAGAAGGCCAACAACCTGTCAGTCCTGCGCTTCGACGGGGTCTGGTCCGACATGGGCGACTGGGATGCCGTCGGCCGCGTCACCGGCGACACGGATGACGACGGCACCATGGCCATCGACTGCAAGGATACCGTGCTTCGGGTCGATGGTGCGGGGATGGCTCTGGTGGGCATCGGGCTGACGAACGTGATCGCCGTGGCCACGCCGGATGCCGTCCTGGTCGCGGACCGCAGCCGTGCGCAGGACGTGCGGAAGGCGGTGGCGACCCTGCGGACCAAGGGGGCTGCGCAGGCCGATCACGGCTCCCGGTCGTTGCGCCCCTGGGGCAGTCATGACGTTCTGACCGAAGGCGCGGGGTTCAAGGTCAAGCGCATCACCCTCCTGCCGGGGGCGCAGATGTCGCTGCAAAGCCACGACCAACGCGCCGAACACTGGGTGCTGGTCGCGGGCGAGGCGCTGGTGACAAATGGCGCCAGCCAAAGCCGCCTTTGTCCCAACCAGTCCACCTATATCCCCGCCGGACAGTTGCACCGCCTGTCCAACCCCGGCACGGACCCCGCGATCCTGATCGAAGTCCAGACCGGCGCCTATCTGGGCGAGGACGACATTCACCGTTACAGCGATGATTACAGCCGCAACGCCGCCGAATAGGGGATGCGCCGCCCCCTGATCCATGACATTCTGCGACGCGGCAATGTTCAGGGGGACAAGCATGGCCGGACAGGGCAAGGTGATCGTGATCGCGCAGCAGAAGGGCGGATCGGGCAAGACGACGCTGGCCGTCAACCTTGCCGTGGCCTATGCCCGCAAGGGGCTGAGCGTCGCGCTTCTGGACACCGACCCCCAGGGCAGCCTTGGCCGCTGGTTCATGACCCGCCGCGAACGGCTGGGCGATGCGGGGCTGGAGTTTTCGACCTCTTCCGCCTGGGGTGTGTCCTACGAATGCGAAAAGCTTCGGCGCATGGCCGATGTGATCCTGGTCGACACGCCGCCCAAGGTCGACGCCGACCTGCGCCCGGCGCTGCGCGAGGCCGATATCGTCCTGGTGCCCATCGCGGCTTCGCATGTCGATCTTTGGGCGACCGAGGGCGTGCTGGATCTGGCGCGCCGCGAACGGCGGCAAGTGGCCACAGTGATGAACCGCGTCCGCGGCGGCACCCGGCTTTCGGACGAGGTGATCGCCGCCGCCGCCGACCTTGACCCCGGGATGACCGAAACCCGGATCGCCAACCGCGTCGCCTACGGCGAAACGCTGGGGCAGGGCCTTGGCATCGCCGATGTGCATCGTCGTGGCCCCGCGGCGACCGAAATCGCCGCCCTCGCCGCCGAGGTGGGCGCGCGGATCGGCCTGAAGGAAGCCGCCAGGGAACCCGCTGCGCGCGACTGATCCATCCTGACAGCGGTTTACAGCCGCCGTCTTTCGGCGCGATACTTCACCCGAGGCCGCCACGGAGGACATCATGCCAAGCATCAACAGCGCGTTTTCAGGCCAGACCGTCATCACCACCTTCGAGATGACCCCGGGAACCGCCCATGAACTGATGGAGGCGTTGCAGGACGCCTACGAACACTTCATCCGCCATCAGCCGGGCTTTCTGGGCGCCGGTCTTCACATGAACGACGCGCAGACGCGGATCGCGAACTACAGCCAGTGGCAGCGCCGCGAGGACTTTCAGGCGATGCTGCGCACACCGGAAATGCGCGAAAGGAACCGCCGCATGGCCACGCTCTGTTCGCGGTTCGAACCGGTGCTTTACGACGTTCAGGCGGTGTTCTGATCGGTCGACGCACCCCTTCGACCTTTCGGAAATGCCAAGATTGCCAATAGTCCGGGAACCGCCGCACCGATGCGGCGTTTCCCCATCGGCAATCGAGCCGCAACATTCCGGTCTTTTCGCGCCACGCGAAGGACAATCTCGGGGAGCGTCACAATGACGGTAGAAGGTTTCATCATCACCATCATCATCGGGGCCATCGCCGGCTGGCTGGCGGGGCAGATCGTCAAGGGCTACGGCTTCGGCATCATCGGCAACATCATCGTGGGGATCGTCGGCGGCCTGATCGCGGGCTGGCTGTTCCCCGCCGTGGGCTGGAGCTTCGGCAGCCCGGTGCTGGGGTCGATCATCGCGGCAACCTTAGGTGCGATCATCCTGCTGGTGATCATCGGGCTTTTCCGACGCGCCGCCTGAGGCGCCGGACAAGATGCGCAAAGCGCGGCCCCATGACAGGGCCGCGCTTTTTCTTTGCCTTTGGCGCAGATGGCGTCAGGCGATCATGCGTTGACGGTGCGACATGAGCGACCAGACAGCCATGGCGATGGTCAAAAGCCCCAGCACCACGAAGTTCCAGGTTGCGGCATTGGTGGACATGACGTCGTAAGTCCGGGCAAAGCCAAGCGCCCAAGGTGACGCCACAAGCCAAAGGCCGATGACCATATCGGCCCATTCTTCCCATTCATGGAAATTGAAGATGGCCATCAAGGCCATCACCACGATCAGCGCCCCGAACAACACGGCGTTCCACATCGCCACCGACACACCGGTGAAGCCCAGAAGCCAGGGCGAGGCAATCAGCCAGACACCAAGAATCAGCGCGATGGTGTCCTGCCAACTGCCGGACAGTCTTTTCGAGAAGTTTGTCATCAACTTACCCTCCGGTTGCGGACGGTCAGCCGAAGCGTGGGGGCGGGCGTCTGAAAGGCCCCGTCCGAACGGGCCGCGGTGAGCCGTGCCGAACAGGACTCGATTTAGGAACAAAGGGCCGCACTTCAAGAGGTTGGAATGCGCGTGCCGCCCAGCGATGGCGCGGACGTGAAAACCGGCGTCAGTCGTTCACAACAGTGTTGCATTCCGGCCAGTTCACCACTGCCCACGGCATGGCGTGGTTGCGCGACCGTCCCCGATCAGCTTGAGTCTGCCCCTCAAGTCCTGATTTTCGGATGGAATATGCTTTTTATCCTGCCGATCCTTTTGTCCTTCGCGCTGGCCGCCTATGCGTTGTTGACCGAGCCGATGCGGCCCGAACTGCTGGTTTACGCTGGCGTGCTTCTGGGCATCGGGTTGCTGCTCCGGTTGTTCCGTGTTTGGAAAAGGCGACAGGAGGAGCCTTCCTGGGTCGTGATCGACGGCTCAAACGTCATGCATTGGGCCGAAGGCCCGCCCACGCTCGACACAGTCGCCGCTGTCCTGTCCGCGGTAAAGGCGCAGGGTCTTGTGCCGCTGGTCTGGTTCGATGCGAATGTCGGCTACAAGGTGGCCGACCGCTATCTGGGGCCGGGGCGGCTGGCGCGGCATCTGCAACTGGATTCCCGACAGATACGGGTCGCGCCCAAAGGCACACCTGCCGATCCGCTGCTGCTGGAGGACGCGCAGTTCCTGGGGGCGCGGATCGTGACAAACGACCGCTATCGTGACTGGGCCGAAAGTCACCCGATGGTGGCCGAACCGGGGTTTCTGATCCGCGGCAGATTGCAGCGGAATGCTGTCATCCTGGACCTCGATTTCGAAGTAGGGGCCCGCGACGTCACAACATGACAGGGGGGAGTTACGCGCTCACTTCCCCCAGCGTCGCTTGTTCCCGCCCCGCTGCCCGGCCCGTCCTGCGGTGCTGCGGCCGCTGGCCTTCACAGCCTCTTCCACCGCTTCGTCCACCGCCGATTGCCGCGCCAGCGGATCGTCGGCTACGGCCAGTTCGACCGCCTCCAGGCGCTTCACTTCATCCCTGAGTCGCGCCGCTTCCTCGAACTCCAGGTTCTCGGCCGCCTTGCGCATCGCCAGCCGCAGCGCGTCCAGATGCGCGGCGAGGTTTGCGCCCATCAGCGGCTTGTCGACCTTGGCGGTGACGCGGGCCATGTCGGTGTCGCCCTTGTAAAGCCCGGCCAGCACGTCTTCGACGTTCTTGCGGACGGTCTGGGGCGTGATGCCATGCACTTCGTTATAGGCGACCTGCTTTTCGCGGCGGCGGTTGGTTTCCGCCAACGCGCGTTCCATGCTGCCGGTGATCCGGTCGGCATACATGATGACCCGCCCGTCGGCGTTCCGCGCCGCGCGGCCGATGGTCTGGA
>DJWG01000010.1:18987-31815 GCA_002440945.1 Rhodobacteraceae bacterium UBA6236
CGCAGGTCGCGCAGGATCTCGATCCGTTCGATGGTGTCGATGTCGCTGTGCATGTAGCGGATGCGGATACCCTGTTCGTGGAAATATTCGGTCAGGTCTTCGGCCATGCGTTTCGTCAGCGTGGTGACCAGCACCCGCAAACCCTGCGCCGCCACCTTGCGGATTTCATCCAGAAGATCGTCGACCTGCATCTCGACCGGGCGGATTTCGACCTCGGGGTCCAGAAGGCCGGTGGGGCGGATCACCTGTTCGGTGAAGACACCGCCCGCCTGTTCCAGTTCCCACGCGGCAGGCGTGGCGGAAACGAAGACCGACTGCGGGCGCATCGCGTCCCATTCCTCGAACTTGAGCGGCCGGTTGTCCATGCAGGAGGGCAGGCGGAACCCGTGTTCGGCCAAGGTGAATTTGCGCCGGTAGTCGCCGCGATACATGCCGCCGATCTGCGGCACGCTGACGTGGCTTTCGTCGGCAAAGACGATGGCATTGTCGGGGATGAATTCAAAAAGCGTGGGGGGCGGTTCGCCCGGCGCGCGTCCCGTGAGGTAACGCGAATAGTTCTCGATCCCGTTGCAGACGCCCGTCGCCTCCAGCATTTCCAGATCGAAGTTGGTGCGCTGCTCCAGCCGCTGCGCCTCCAGCAGCTTGCCTTCCTCGTGCAACTGCTTAAGCCGCAGCGCCAGTTCGGTCCTGATCCCCTTGATCGCCTGCTGCATGGTCGGGCGGGGCGTCACATAATGGCTGTTGGCGTAGATGCGGATCTGCTTGAAGCTGTCGGTCTTGTGCCCCGTCAGCGGATCGAATTCGGTGATGCTTTCCAGTTCTTCGCCGAAGAAGGAAAACCGCCAGGCGCGGTCTTCCAGGTGGGCGGGCCAGACCTCGATCACATCGCCGCGCACCCGGAAGGATCCGCGCTGAAAGGCGGCCTCAAGCCGACGGTATTGCTGGGCCACCAGTTCCTGGATGAACTTGCGGGTGTCGTAAAGCTGGCCGACCAACAGATCCTGCGTCATGGCCGAGTAGGTTTCGACCGAGCCGATGCCATAGATGCACGACACCGAAGCGACGATGATCACGTCATCCCGTTCCAGAAGCGCCCGGGTGGCCGAATGGCGCATCCGGTCGATCTGTTCGTTGATCTGGGATTCCTTCTCGATGAAGGTATCGGTGCGGGCGACATAGGCTTCGGGCTGGTAATAATCGTAATAGCTGACGAAATACTCGACGGCATTGTCGGGGAAAAAGCTCTTGAATTCGCCGTAAAGCTGGGCCGCCAGCGTCTTGTTCGGCGCCAGGATGATCGCCGGGCGCTGGGTCCGTTCGATCACCTTGGCCATTGTGAAGGTCTTGCCCGTGCCGGTCGCACCCAGCAGCACCTGGTCGCGTTCGCCGTTCTCGACCCCCGAGGCGAGTTCCGCGATGGCGGTCGGCTGGTCGCCCGCCGGTTCGAATTGGGTGGTCAGAACGAAACTCCGCCCGCCTTCCAGCTTCGGCCGGGTCAGCACATCGGGGCGAAGCGTCGGCATGTTGGTGTTGTTGTGCGGCATCACTGTCTCCGGGGTGCGGGGCTTCGTAAAGATGATCGCATTTTGTTCCGGTTCAAGGGCCAATGCGGGGGCCGGCTGCTCTTGCCTTGGGCGGGGTCTTTGGCGATAACGCGAAGAAGCCAAGGAGTCTGCCATGCGCGCGCGTATCTATCAGCCTTCCCGCAATGCCATGCAATCGGGCATGGCCAAGACCAAGCACTGGGTGCTGGTCTATGGACCGGCGGTCAGCCGCGAAATCGACCCGCTGATGGGCTGGACCGGATCGACGGACACGCAAAGCCAGGTGCGTCTGCGCTTCGACACCCGCGAAGAGGCCGAAGCCTATGCCCACGAAATGGGGTTGGAGCTTGACGTGACTGAACCGCAGACCCGCGCGCATGTCGTCCGCCCACGCGGCTATGGCGAAAACTTCGCCACCGACCGCAAGGGCGCCTGGACCCACTGACCCAAAAGCGCATCACCGCACTTTCCGCCGCATCCCCGGTGCGGCGATCTTGATCCGCGACCCGGATTCGCGCAGAAGTCTCATTACGGTCCCATAGCTCAACTGGATAGAGCAGCTGACTTCTAATCAGCAGGTTCGGGGTTCGAGTCCTCGTGGGATCGCCAGGAACCAGAACCATGATTCTTTACGGCATTCCCACCTGCGATACCTGCCGCAAGGCGATGAAGGCGCTGTCCGCGGCGGGTCATCCGGTGCGCCTGCACGACGTGCGGGCCGAACCTTTGACCCAAGCGCAGATCGCGGCGTTTCTGGATCGTTTCGGCGACAAGCTGATCAACCGCGCCTCGACCACCTGGCGCACCCTGCCCGAGGCAGAGCGGCAAGACGATCCGGCGGCGCTTCTGGCCCGGTATCCCACGCTGATGAAGCGCCCGGTGATCGCGACGGGCGACACGTTCCACCTGGGATTCGGCCCGGATGTGCAATCGGCGCTTCTGAAATGAAAACGGCCCGCGCGGGCGGGCCGTCGATGCGCGAAGATCGCGCCGCAGATCAGAGCAGTTTCAGATCGCTTGCCGACGAACGGCCATCGCGGCCCGACTGAAGTTCATAGGCAATCTTCTGGTTGTCGTTCAGGCCCTTGAGGCCAGCGCGCTCGACGGCCGAAATGTGCACGAACACATCCTTGCCGCCATCATCCGGCGCGATGAAGCCAAAGCCTTTTGTGGTGTTGAACCATTTCACGGTTCCGGTGGCCATCCCTGGTGTCTCCCATTCTAGTCTCCCCGCCGGCAGGATTGCCGCAGGCCGTGCAGCCAAATCTTTCAGTAGCCGACAGCCCTAGTAGGGGAGGCATCAGGAAAGTCCGCAGTCACGCATGCGGGATGATGTCGCATTTTCGAAAAAAATCAAGCGCTACGGCCATGTCTGGCCGCAGCGGCTGATTCTTGCACATCTGACCGGGCGGCTCACCGCAGGTCAGGCGGGGTGGCCTCCGAGACAAGGCCCGCGATCGCCAGATCAAGGCCCAGCGTCGCGGTCTGCGTGTCGCCAAGCCGGCGCAGCGAGACCGTTCGGTCCTCGACCTCTTTCATGCCGATCGCCAGCAGGACCGGAACCTTGCCCAGCGAATGTTCGCGGACCTTGTAGTTGATCTTTTCGTTCCGGGTGTCGGCTTCGGCCCGGATGCCCGCGGCGCGCAGCTTGTCGGTGATCTCGTTCACATAGTCATCCGCATCCGACACGATCGAGGCCACGACCACCTGGCGCGGCGCCAGCCAGAAGGGGAACTTGCCGGCATAGTTTTCGATCAGGATGCCGATGAAGCGTTCGAACGACCCGAGGATCGCGCGGTGCAGCATAACCGGGTGATGCTTGGCGCCGTCTTCACCAACGTATTCCGCACCCAGACGAACCGGCAGGTTGAAGTCGGCCTGAAAGGTGCCGCATTGCCATTCGCGGCCGATGGCGTCGGTCAGCTTGAAATCCAGCTTCGGGCCGTAGAAGGCGCCGTCGCCGGGGTTGACCGTATAGGGATAGCCCGCCTTTTCAATCGCCTGCGCCAGCGCGGTTTCGGCCTTGTCCCAGATCGCATCCGATCCGACCCGCACCTCGGGCCGCGTCGACAGCTTGATGTCGAATTTCTCGAAACCAAGATCCTTGTAGACGCTGGCCAGCAGCGACAGGAAGCCCGCGCATTCGGCCTCCAACTGGTCTTCGGTGGCGAAGATATGTGCGTCGTCCTGCACGAAGCCGCGCACCCGCATCAGCCCGTGCATCGACCCCGAGCTTTCGTAGCGGTGGCACGACCCGAATTCTGCCAGCCGCAGCGGCAGGTCGCGGTAGGATTTCAGGCCGTGGTTGTAGACCTGCACATGGCAGGGACAGTTCATCGGCTTNNACATGTTCTCGCGGTAGGCCTCCCAATGGCCCGACCGTTCCCAAAGCACCCGGTCCACGACCTGAGGCGTGCGGATTTCCTTGTAGCCGGCGCTGCGCTGGCGGCGGCGCATGTAGTCTTCCAGCGTGCGGTAGATCGTCCAGCCGTTCGGGTGCCAGAACACCATGCCNNCGGCCCAGCTTGCGGTGGTCGCGCTTCGCGGCCTCCTCCAGCATGGTGACATAGGCCTTCAGGTCGTCACGGTTCTTGAAGGCGACGCCGTAGATGCGCTGCAACTGCTTGTTGCGGTGATCGCCGCGCCAATAGGCGCCCGCTACCGACATCAGCTTGAAGGCATCGGCCGGAAGCTGGCCCGTGTGCTGCAGATGCGGGCCGCGGCACAGATCCTGCCAATGGCCGTGCCAGTACATCCGCAGCGGTTCGTCCCCCGGAATCGCCTCGATCAGCTCGACCTTGAAGGGTTCGTTTTTCTTGATGTAGTGGGCGATGGCGCGCGAACGGTCCCAGACCTCGGTCTTGACCGGATCGCGTTCGTTGATGATCGCCTTCATTTCCTTTTCGATCAGGCCAAGATCTTCGGGCGTGAAGGGCTCGTCGCGGTCGAAGTCGTAATACCAGCCGTTTTCCACCACCGGGCCGATGGTCACCTTGACCTCGGGCCAGAGCTTCTGGACGGCACGGGCCATGACGTGGGCGAAGTCGTGGCGGATCAGTTCCAGCGCCTGCGCGTCATCCTTCATCGTGTGGATGGCGATGCTCGCGTCGTCGGTGATCGGCCATTGCAGATCGTAGTGCTTGCCATCGACGCTGGCCGAGATCGCGGCCTTGCCGAGCGAAGGCGCAATCGCCGATGCAACTTCGGCGGCGGTCACGCCCTTGGCGAATTCGCGGGACTTGCCATCGGGGAATGTCAGGGAAATCTGGCTCATCGGCCGTTCTCCTCGTCGGTTTGGCGCCTACGGGTGCGCCCGGTTGCGGGTTATGTCTCCGCGCCTCTATCCCGCGCCGCGCCGCCGATGTCAACGCTGCACGGTTTGTGCCAGATCCTCGCAGGTGCTAGGCAACCATAGAAAGACGGAGGCTGAGATGACCGAGTTTCTGAACGCGAACGGGCGGCGGATCGCCTACAACCGCAGCGAAGGGCAGGGGCCCTGGGTCGTGTTCCTGGGCGGGTTCCGGTCCGACATGCAGGGCACCAAGGCGCTGGCGCTGGAAGACTGGGCGCGGGCCACGGGTCGGGCCTTCCTGCGCTTCGATTATTCCGGGCATGGGGAATCGTCGGAAGATTTCCTTGACGGTTCCATCGGCGACTGGGCGGCCGATGCCGAGGCCGCGATCCGCGTCCTGACCTCTGGTCCGGTGGTGCTTGTGGGATCATCGATGGGGGGCTGGATCTCGGTTTTGATGACGAAACGGCTTCGGGATCGTATCGCAGGGCTGGTCACGATCGCCGCCGCGCCGGATTTCACCGAAGACAGCATGTGGGCCGGGTTTTCCGAAGCCCAGCGGGCCGAGTTGATGGACAAGGGCCAGGTCGCGCTGCCGTCCGACTATTCCGATGAGCCCTACATCATCACCCGCCGTCTGATCGAGGACGGACGGTCGCACCTCGTGCTGCGCGATCCGTTGAACCTGCCGTTCCCGGTTCGCTTCCTGCAAGGCACGGCGGACGCCGATGTGGCGATATCGGTTGCGCTGCGGCTTCTGGATCATGCGACCGGACCGGACCTGCGCCTGACGCTGGTGAAGGACGCCGATCACCGGCTTTCCACCCTGGACAATCTGGCGTTGATCCTGCGTTCGGTCGAAGAGGTGCTGGACCGGATCGAAACCGCCTGAGCGGCAAGGGCTGGTCCGGCCCTGTGCAGGCCGGACCGGTCAGTTTCAGACCGCGCGGATTGCGCTGCGTTTGGTCCGCGTCGGGCGGTTGCTGTTCCGATCCAGGAAATCCAGCACCAGCGGGCGGATATTGGTCCGCCACGAATTGCCTGCAAAGATCCCGTAGTGGCCCGCGCCCGGCTCCAGGTGGCTGGCCTTCATGTCATCGGCCAGGCTGGTGCAGAGATCCAGCGCGGCAAGGCATTGCCCCGGGGCCGAGATGTCGTCCTTTTCGCCTTCGACCACCATCACCGCGACATCGGTGATCCGCGAGGCATCGACGCGGCGGCCATCGACGACGAAGCTGTTGGTCGCGACTTCGCGCTTCTTGAAGATCCGTTCCACCGTCGAGAGGTAGAATTCCGCCGTCATGTCCATGACCGACAGGTATTCGTCGTAGAAGCGGTTGTGCTTGTCCCTTTCGCCCGCTTCGCCCTTGGCGGCGCGGATGATCTGGTTCTGGAAGGCGCGGGAATGCGTATCGGCATTCATCGAGATGAAGGACGCCAACTGCAGAAGGCCCGGATAGACCAGACGCCCGGCGCCGGCGTATTTGAACCCGACGCGCTGGATCGCCAGGTGTTCCAGCTGGCCCATGGTCATGCGGTTGCCGAAGTCGGTCACTTCGGTCGGTGCGGCATCCGGGTCGACCGGGCCGCCGATCAGCGTCAGCGTGCGCGGCTGCGCCTCGGGCTCGGCCTCGGCAAGGTAGGCGGTCGCGGCAAGGGTCAGCGGCACCGGCTGGCAGACCGCGATGACGTTGATGTCCGGCCCCAGGTGGCGGATGAAGTCGGCCAGATAAAGCGTGTAGTCTTCGATGTCGAACTTGCCTTCGCTGACGGGAATGTCACGGGCATTTCGCCAATCCGTAATATAAACTTCACAATCCGGCAGCAGGCTTGCAACGGTAGTGCGCAGCAGAGTCGCATAATGCCCGGACATGGGCGCCACCAGAAGAACCCGGCGGGAACGCGGTTCGCGCCCGGACACACGGAAATGAATCAGGTCGCCGAAGGGCCGATGGACCAGCGTTTCGGTCGAAACAAGATGATCCTGGCCTTCGTCACCCACGATGGTGACGATGCCCCAGTCGGGCTTGATGACCATGCGCGCGAAGCTGCGTTCGGTGACGCGTCCCCAGGCGGACATGACCTTGAACATCGGGTGTGGAAAAAGGCCCCAGACGGGATAGGAGGCCATGGCACGCGCACTTGCGCCCAGCCATTCATTCGTGTTCCTGATGCTTTCCATCAGGTCGTAAGTTTCCATACCCTTCATCATCATTCCTTGAACGTGGATGATTCGTTCGCGCTGAAATCAACTTCCGTGGTTTCAAAGGCCACGCTGCAATGCAACATTAGGGGGAGAAGATGAATAAAACAACTGTTACAGAGGCGGGCTCCCCTGACCTGGAAAAGCTGAACGCCAATCTGGCCAAGATCGAGGAACTGTCCCAGCGCCTCGTGCGGGCCATGGCGAAAAAACGCGCCCCAAGCCCCGCGCTGGAAGCGCCCGGCCCCGATCTGGCCTTCAAGGCCTCGGCGGCCTGGTGGGCGGATGCGATCCACAACCCGGCGAAACTGGTCGAACAGCAGGTGAACTTCTGGGGCCAGGCGATCAAGCATTACATCGAGGCGCAGCAGGTTCTGGCGCAGGGCAAGCTTGAGGTGCCGACGGACAAGACCCCGAAGGACCGCCGCTTTTCGAACCCGCTTTGGGATACCCATCCCTATTTCAACTTCGTCAAACAGCAATACCTGATCCAGTCGCAGGCCATGCAGAAGGCCGTCGAGGACATCGAGGGGCTGGATGCGGCGGATCGCAAGCGGCTGACCTATTTCACCGAACAGATCCTCAACATGATGGCGCCGACGAACTTCCTTGGCACCAACCCCGACGCGCTGGAACGCGCGGTGCAGACCGAAGGCGCAAGCCTGGTGCGCGGCCTGGAAAACCTGGTTCGCGACCTTGAGGCGAACGATGGCGGCCTGCTGGTGACGCTCGCCGACCCCGACGCCTTCACGCTGGGGGAAAACATCGCCGCCACCGAAGGCGCGGTCGTGTTCCGCAACCGCATGTTCGAGCTGATCCAGTACAAGCCCACCACCGAAAAGGTCCACGCGATCCCGCTGGTGATCTTCCCGCCCTGGATCAACAAGTTCTACGTCATGGACATGCGTCCCGAAAACAGCCTGATCAAATGGATCGTCGATCAGGGGTTCACGCTGTTCGTGGTCAGCTGGAAGAACCCCGACCGGAGCTATGCCGACGCCGGCCTGCTCGACTATGTCGAGGAAGGCTTCATCGCCGCCATCAACGAGGTCAAGCACATCACCCGGCAGAAGAAGGTCAACGCGGTGGGCTACTGCATCGCCGGGACCACGCTGTCGATCACCCTGTCGCTGATGAAGCAGCGCGGCGACAAGTCGGTGAACTCGGCCACCTTCCTGACCACGCTCACCGATTTTTCCGACCCGGGCGAAGTGGGGGTGTTCCTGGACGAGGGCTTCCTTGGCGGGATCGAGGCCGAGGTGCGCCGGTCGGGCTTCCTGGACAAGTACTACATGAGCCGGACGTTCTCGTACCTGCGGTCGAACGACCTGATCTACGCGCCCGCGGTCCGCAATTACCTGCTGGGCGAATCGCCCCCGGCCTTCGACCTTCTTTACTGGAACGGCGACGGCACCAACCTTCCGGCGCGGATGGCGGTCGAATACCTGCGCGGCCTGTGTCAGTCGAATGGACTGATGAAGGGCGATTTCGAGATCGGCGGCACCACCGCATCCCTGAAGGACATCGACGTGCCGCTTTGCGCAGTGGCGTGTGAAACCGACCACATCGCCGGTTGGCGCGCCTCTTATACCGGGATGGAACACATGGCTTCGACCGACAAGACGTTCATCCTGTCGGAAAGCGGCCATATCGCCGGGATCGTCAACCCGCCGTCCAAGGGCAAGTATGGCCACTACACCAACGCCGCCTGGCCCGAGGCCCCGGCGGACTGGAAAGCCGGCGCCGAACGCCACGCCGGAAGCTGGTGGCCGCGCTGGGGCGAATGGCTGGCGGCCAGGTCCGGAGCAATGACCGTGGCGCGCGCGATCGGTGATTCGGCCCATCCGGTGATCGAGCCGGCGCCCGGACTTTACGTTAGGGAAGTTCCAAATCTCTGATTTGATTGCATAGTGCGAAATTTCTGCGGCGCGGCGCGAAAAAACTTGAATTGCTGCACCGCAGAATGTATCTCTGTTGCACAAGCAGGGCATGGTGTTCGAAGCCCCGCAACCCTGATCCGCAAATGGAGTAGTTGGATATGGCCAAGACCCAGGACTTCACCAAAGTTATGCAAGACATGATGTCGTCGTTCCCGGTGGACGCGCATGCCGTTCAGGACGCCTTCCGCAACTCGGCCGCTTTCGGCGAGAAGTTCGCGAAAGTCGCTCTGGAAGCCGCCGAGAAATCGCACGAGATCTCGTCCAAGTGGACCCGTGACACCCTGGCGAAAGTCGGCAGCCTGACCAAGGTCAAGGAAGAGCCGGCTGACTACACCAAAGCCCTGTCGGAATTCGCTTCGGCCACCGCCGAAATGGCTGCCGAGAACATGGCTGCCTTCGCTGAAGTCGCGAAGAAAGTGCAGATGGAAACCGTCGAACTGATGCTCGCCGCCGGCAAGGACATGCAGGAAGACGCGACCGCTGCCGTCAAGAAAGCGACCACCGAAGTGACCGCCGCCGCCAAGAAGGCGACCTCGGCCGCTGCCGCCGTCAACTGATCCAAATTCGGTTCGGGGGCGTAATCAGTGCTCTGATTGGTCCCGGTAACCCCGATACGAGGGAAGGGCAGTCCTTTGGGCTGCCCTTTTCTTTTTGTTGTGTTTTCTTCGCCGCTGCGTAAGCTTGCTGCACTGCCGAAAGATCGCTGGGGGAGGGAAGAATGGCCGAGGAAAAGAAGCCACTGCTGATCAAGCGCTACGCAAGCCGGAGGCTCTACAATACCGAAACCAGCGACTACGTTACGCTTGAAGACATCGCTGCCTTCATCCGCGAGGGGCGCGAGGTGCAGATCATCGACCTGAAAAGCGGTGATGACCTGACGCGGCAGTATCTCTTGCAGATCATCGCCGAACACGAAAGCCGCGGCGAAAATGTGCTGCCGGTGGATGTGCTGACGGATCTGGTCCGCAGCTACACCACGCAGGCGCAATCCGTGGTGCCGCAGTTCCTGGCCGCCAGCTTCGAGATGCTGCGCGAGGGCCAGTCGAAGATGATGGAAAACCTGACCGCGCTTCCCAATCCAATGGCGTCGATGCCGGGTTTTGCCGAATTGCAGCGCCAGCAGCAGCAGTTCCTGAAATCCCTGATGGCGGGCTGGGGCCCGATCAGCGGGTCTTCGGGGCCGGCCATGGAAGAGGAAGCAAACCCCCGCAGCAAGGATCGCGGCGCGGATGAGCTTTCGCAGATCAAGAAGCAACTGGCCGAGCTTCAGAACAAACTCTCGAAGCTTTGATCTGGCGGCGCCGGTCCTTTCGGACCGGCAGACCCCTCAGGCCGCTTTCTGGCGCACGCGCTCTGCCGCGGCGATCAGTGCATCGGCGATGTAATCCAGATCATCCTGTTCCAGCCGCGCCGGCAGGCGCAGGTCGCAGGCCCGCATCAGCATGGCGCGCGTCTGCGGCAGGTCGGGCGGCGTGTCGCCAAGGAACTTCCAGTTCCAGAAGGCGCGGGCATTGTCCTGGCTCAGGCCGAAGACCTGAATGGTGATCCCCTCGGCCTGCGCCGCCGCCTGGAAGGCCAGCACGTCTTCGTCGCGCGCAAAGCCGCAGAGGTTGAACTGCAGCGAATCCGGCGCGCGGGTTTCCTGCGGCAGGGCAGGGGGCACCGCGAAATAGGACGAGGCCGCAAGCCGCGCCGCGACGTAATCGTGGTTTTCCAGCCCGCGGCGGGCGCGTTCGTCGATCAATGGGATCTGCGGGCGGATCACGGCCGCCGAAAGGTTCTGCATCCGCATGTTGTAAAGCGGCAGCCGGTTTTGCCAGACATGATAGCTGTTCTGCAGGCCCGGATGTTTCTTCCAGTTATGTTCGTAAGCGCCCGACATGATCACCGCCCGCGCAGCGATTTCGGGATCGTCGGTCACCAGCATCCCGCCCTCGCCGGCATTCACCAACTTGTAGGACTGGAAGGAAAAACAGCCGATCTTGCCCAGCGTGCCGATCTTCTTGCCGTTCCAGAGGGTCGCCAGCGAATGGGCGGCATCCTCGATCACGGGGATATGGCGCGCATCGCACAGCCGCCCGATCGCGTCCATGTCCGATGTGTGGCCGCGCATGTGGCTGATCAGCACGGCGGAAATATCCTGATCGAGCTTGGCTTCGAAATCGGCCATGTCGATGCGGTAGTTGTCGCCCACTTCGCACAGGACCGGGGTGCAGTCCGCATGCAGCACCGCCGAAGGCACGGCGGCGAAGGTGAAGGCCGGGATCAGCACCCGCGCGCCGCGCGGCAGGTCCAGCGCCTTCAGCGACAGAAACAGCGCCGCCGAACAGGAAGACACCGCCAGCGCATAGCGCGACCCGAGGTATTCGGCGAATTCCTTTTCCAGAAGCGCCACCGGCGCCCCCGACGGCGCGGTGTAGCGGAACAGATCCCCTGATGCCAACAGCCGCTCGATCTCGGCGCGGGCGGATTCGGGAATCGGCTCCGCGTCATAGACATTCGGAGCCTGTCGTGCCGTCACATCGTCTTTGGCCATTTGCCTGCCTGTCCCCATGGTGGTCATTTCGTCTTATCGCAGCTTGTGCAAAAACACCATGACGCCTGCACGTTCTGCGGCAGCGTGCCGCCGAGTTTCCGGCCAAAACGCAACATGGCGCAAGGTTTTCAACAAAATTTCCGCCGGTCAGACCCCCAACCGGTCGCGGATCGAATACCAGGTCATCGCCATCACCAGCAAAGGCCAGCGCATCGCCACCCCGCCGGGGAACCGCGGCATCGGCAGGCCCGCCATAAGGTCGAAGCGTTCCGCCTGGCCCGCGACGGTTTCGGCAAGGATCTTCCCCGCCATCGTCGCCATCGCCACCCCGTGCCCGGAATAACCCGAGGCTGACAGCACATTCGGCGCCACCCGCAGGAAACACGGCATCCGGTTCATGGTGATCGCCAGCGTCCCGCCCCAGGCATAGTCGATCCGCGCATCCTTCAGGTGCGGGTAGATTTCCAGCATCGGCTTGCGCACCGTCCTGACGATGTCGGGGAAGCGGTAGCCATAGCTTTCGCCGCCGCCGAACAGCAGCCGGCGATCCTCGGACAGGCGCCAGTAGTTCACCACGAAGCGGGTGTCGGCGACCGCGACGTCGCGGGTCAGCACCTCGGCGGCGCGCGCGCCCAGCGGCTCGGTCGCGACGATGAAGTTGTTGATCGGCATCACCCGCGCCGCCTCGGCCCGGTGCAGGCGGCCGAGATAGCCGTTGCACGCCAGGATCAGGTGGTCGGCCTCGACCGTGCCCCGGGCGGTGCGCAGCCGCACCGGCGCACCCGTGTCGATCCCCACCACCTCGGAGCGTTCGAACACCTGCGCGCCGGCCGCCAGCGCCGCCCGCGCCAGCCCGAAGGCGAAGCGCAGCGGGTGGAGGTGGCCGGCGCCGTGGTCGATGTCGCCGCCGACGTATTCCCGGGAGGGCACGATCGCGCGCAGCCCGTCGCGGTCGAGCGGTTCGACGTAGCGGTAGCCGTAGTCGCGGGCCAGCCGTTCGGCCATGGCGTGGGCGTGGCGCACCTCGGACGGCTTGCGGCAGGCGTGCACGATGCCCGGCCGCCAGCCGGCCTCGGGGGCGTGTTCGGCGACCAGCGCGCGCACCAGCGCCTTGGCGTCTTCGGCCAGGTTCCACAGCCGGCGGGCGTGGTCGGGGCCGAGCATGGCCTCGAGCGCATCCTGCTCCAGCCGCTGGCCCGAACCCACCTGCCCGCCGTTCCGCCCCGAGGCGCCGAAGCCCACCCGCTGCGCCTCGAGCACCACCACCCGCAGCCCCGACCGCGCCAGGTGCAGCGCCGCCGAGAGGCCGGTGA
>DJWG01000010.1:31880-32167 GCA_002440945.1 Rhodobacteraceae bacterium UBA6236
CAGCAGCAGATGCTCGCGCTCCCACGGGCTGATGACGTGCAGGAATTCCTTGTATTCCAGCTCTTTCACCGCCGCGTAGACGCGGGTGAAGGCGGGGTGGAGCACCTCGTGCATCGGGCCCGCGGCGGTGAACAGGTCGAGCGCCTCGCCCACGGTGCGGGGAATGCCCTCGTCGGCGGCATAGGCGTCGCCCTGGAACTCGGGCTGCGGATCGCGCCCCTCGATCAGCCCGAGATAGCCGCACGCCAGCGAGGCGGCGATGCCGAGGTAGGGGTTGCAGTCCATCC
>DJWG01000010.1:32230-36627 GCA_002440945.1 Rhodobacteraceae bacterium UBA6236
TCGGGAACGTAGCGGCGGTAGCTGTTGACGTAGGGCGCCAGCATCGCGATCACCGAGGGCAGGTGGTTCTGCATGCCGCCGATGAAGTGCAGGAAGGCCGGCGTCTCGTCGCCGTTGGCGTCGGAAAAGATGTTCTGCCCGGCCGCGTCGATCACCGAATGGTGGATGTGCATGGCGCTGCCGGGCTCGTCCTGGATCGGCTTGGCCATGAAGGTGGCGTAGGTGTCGTGGCGCAGCGCCGCCTCGCGGATCAGGCGCTTGAAATAGAAGATCTCGTCGGCCAGCTTCACCGGGTCGCCGTGGCGCAGGTTCATCTCGATCTGGCCGGCGCCGCCCTCCTGCAGGATGCCGTCGATCTCGAGGCCCATGGCTTCGGCGAAATCGTAGATGTCGTCGATGACGGGCCCGTATTCGTCGACCGCCGACATCGAATAGGCCTGCCGCGCGGCGGCGCGCCGGCCCGAGCGGCCCATCGGCGGCTCGACCGGCTTGTTGGGGTCGGTGTTGCGGGCGACGAGGAAGAATTCCATCTCGGGGGCGACGATCGGCACCCAGCCGCGATCGTTGTAAAGCCGGACCACGCGCTTGAGCACGTTGCGCGGCGCGATCGGCACCGGCGCGCCGGTCTGGTCGAAGATGTCGTGGATCACCTGAAGCGTGATGTCGGCCGTCCACGGCGCGGCGGCGGCGGTGTCCCAGTCGGGGCGCAGGATCATGTCGGGCTCGGTGAAGGGCTCGCCCACGTCCTCGGCCCAGTCGCCGGTGATGGTTTGCAGGAAGATCGAGTTGGGCAGGTAGAAATGCGTCTGCTTGGCGAACTTGGGCGCCGGCATCGCCTTGCCGCGGGCCACGCCCGACATGTCGGCGACGATGCATTCCACCTCGTCCAGCCGGCGACCGGTCAGCCATGCCTGCGCCGCTTCTGGCAGCTTGTCGAAAAAGTCGTTCATTGGCCCCCCCGGGGCTGCTTGAAGAAGGCGGCGATGCGGGCGGCCACCTCGGCCGCGTCCGTCCCCTGCCCGAGGCTTGCGCGCGCCGCCTCGCGCCGGTCGTCGGGCACGACGCCGGGCGCGCGGGTGTCGATCAGCCCCTCGATGAAGCCGTCGGAGAATTCCGGGTGGGCCTGCACGCTGAAGGCGCGGTCGCCGTAGCGCAGCGCCGCGAACGGGCACGCGGGATGGCTTGCCACCACCTCGGCGCCGGGCGGCAGGCTCAGCACCTGGTCCTGGTGCCAGGCGTTCAGCCGCAGCGGCCGGCCCTCGAAATCGTAGCGGCGCGCGCCCACCTCCCAGCCGCCCGGGGCCTTGGCCACCTCCGCCCCCAGCGCCTTTGCGATCGCCTGGTGGCCGAAGCAGATGCCCACCAGCGGCACGCCCTGCGCGCAGGCGGTGCGGATGAAGTCCATCAGCGGCGGGATGAACGGCGCCTCGTCGTAGACGCCGTGGCGCGAGCCGGTCAGAAGCCAGCCGTCGGCGTCGTGCACCGAGGCGGGAAAGCGGCCATCGACCACCGGCCATGCCTGGAAGTCGAAGCCGTGGCCGTCGAGCAGGCGCGCGAACATCGTCGGGTAATCGCCGAAAGCGCCGCGCAGCGCCTCGGGCGCGTGGCCGGTTTGAAGAATGCCGATCTTCATGATGTCCCCGTGGCGGTTCGCCCGCAGACTAGTCCGCGCCCCGGGGGGCCGGCAAGGGGGCGGGCGGCCGCCCCGGCGCTCAGGCGGCCTTGTGGCCCTGCGCCTCGGTCAGCAGGGCGAACAGCGTCTCGGGCTCGACGTTGGCACGCAGCTTGGCGCAGACCGCACGGTCGCGCAGGGTGCGCGAGACCAGCGCCAGCGCCTTGAGGTGCTCGACCCCGGAATCGCGCGGCGCGAACAGCGCGAACACCAGGTCCACCGGCTGGCGATCGACCGATTCGAAATCGAGCGGCCGTTCGAGGCGGACGAACACCCCGCGCACCCCGTCCACCCCCTCGATGCGCGCATGCGGCAGCGCCACGCCGTGCCCGACGCCGGTCGGGCCGAGGTTCTCGCGGTCCTGCAACGCGTCCACCGCCGCCGCCGGGTCGATCCCGTAGACGGCGGCGGCGATCTCGCCGAGGTCGTTGAACAGCCGTTTCTTGCTGGTCGGATTGCCGACGACCCGGACAGCCTCCGGTCGCAGCAGCGTCGAGAGTTGCATCGCCTCTTCCCGCCCCCGGCGCCGGTTGCCCGGAGCCTCAGTTTGCCAGTTCAGGCTCGATCCAGCCGATATTGCCGTCGTCGCGGCGATAGACCACGCCAAGCCCCTTGGTTCCCTCGTTGCGGAACACGAGAACGGGCGACCCGGCAAGCTCCATCTGCATCACCGCCTCGCCGACCGACAGTTGCGGGATCCGCGTCTGCATCTCGGCGATGATCATGGGCTGCAGCGTGTCGGGCTCCGATTCGTCCCCCTCTTCGGATGCGGCGAGGATATAGGCCGAGCCTCCGGCGAATTCAACCGGGCGATCACGGTCGCGGTGGTGATCCTTCAGGCGGCGCTTGTAGCGGCGCAGTTGCTTGTCCATCTTGTCGCGGCAATTGTCGAAGGCGGCATAGATCTCGGTGGCGCGGGCGCTGGCCTGCGCGGTCATTCCGGTGGAAAGATGCACGGTCGTCTCGCAGACGAACTCGTGCGCGTTGCGCGAAAACACCACGACGGCTTCGGTCGGCCGCTGCGAGTATTTCTCCATCACCTCGGAAAGCTCCTGCTTGACATGGGTCTGGAGTGCGTCGCCGACGTCGATCTGCTTGCCGCTGATCTGGTAGCGCATGATTTTTCCTCGAATTGCGGGCGGTTACGGGCGCTCTGGCCACGGCCGGCCGTCAGGATGCTCAATTGTCCCCGTTGGTCGGGGAACGTGGCTGCATGCCGCGCCGCCTGTGGCGCCGAAGCCGTTCGTGCGAGGACGGTATCCGCATGCATCCCCGGTATTTGGCGACAGTTCGCCGGCTGATGTCAACGCCTTCCGCAGCGAGCGCCGCGGCAAGCGCTTCGTCCGAAAGCGGCGCCGCGGGGTCTTCGGCGGCCAGCGCCCGCGCCAGCGCCTGGCGCGCCGTCACCCCCGAGACCGCGGCCGCCCCCGCGCCGCCCAGCGCCGGCGAGAAAAACATCGTCAACGGCAGCACCCGCCCCTCGAAGGCCAGCGCCTTGCCGGCCACGGCGCGGCCCACGGTGGTGGGGTGCAGGTCCAGCGCCGCGGCCAGGTCGCGGCGGCTGAGCGGGACGATCAGCCGCGCCCCCATCCCCGGCGCGATCGCGAAATAGCCCGGCTGCGCGGCCACCAGCGCCGCGCCGATCCGCCGCAGGGTGCGCCGGCGCCGGACGATGGCGCGGATCAGGTCGAGCCCCTCGGCCCGCAGCCGCGCCGCCGCCTCCATCCCGCCGGCCTGCGCCAAGGCGCCGCGGTCGAGCCCGACCCGGGGCAGCGCATCGTCGGCGCAATCGACCGCCAGCACCCCGGTGGGCAGGCGCCGCACCACGAGGTCGGGCAGCAGCACGCGCACCGGCTCGTGCGCGTCGGGGTCGACCGGGCGGGCGTGCAGCCGGCGCACCAGCCCGGCAAGCCGGCGCACCTCGGCGGCGGGCACGGCGAGGGCGCGCACCAGCGCGTCCTCGTCGCCGGCCGCGAACAGCTCGATGCGCGCGATTGCCGCGGCGGCAAGGCGGGGCGCGACGCCGCGCTCGCGCAATTGCAGCGTCAGGCATTCGGCCAGGCTGCGCGCGCCGACGCCCGCCGGCTCGCACTCCTGCAACGCGGCAAGGGCGGCGGCCAGCGTCGCGTCTGGCGCGTCGTAGCTGTCGAGCGGGGTGTCGAGATAGCCGTCCTCGCGCAGGTCTCCGGCCAGTTGCGCGGCCAGCGCGGCCACCGCCGGCGGCAGCCGCATCAGCGCGATCTGGCGCATCAGCGCCTCGGGCAGCGACGGCGGCGGCGCTTCCGGCATGACGGGCCCGGCAACGCCGCCCCCACCCTGCCGGGCGGGGCGGGGCGGGGCCACCGCCAGGAACGGGTTCTCGGCCGCCGCCTGCGCCACCGCCGCCGCAAGGTCGGCGGCGGGCAGGCGCAGGATGTCGAGCGACCGGCGCAGCCCCGGCGTCAGCGCCAGCCGCTGCGTCTGGCGCAGCCCGAGTGCGGGTTTCAGCGCCATCGCCGCGCTGCCTGAAGGGCGATCGCTTCCGGACCACCGCGCGGGTCGGGCGCTGCCCTCATTTCACGCTTCGGCAACTGTGGAACTGCACTTTGTCTTCCCTCCCCTCCGGCCTAGCCGATGCGGAAGTTCTGGCCAAGATACACCCGGCGCACGTTCTCGTCGCGCACCACGGCGTCGGCGTCGCCGCTCATCAGCACGGTGCCGTCGTGCAGGATATAGGCGCGGTCGA
>DJWG01000036.1:0-129 GCA_002440945.1 Rhodobacteraceae bacterium UBA6236
CGATATCGCGCGCGGGCTTGACGCGCTGCTAGAGCGCGACGGTTTTTCGAACGTGGCCGAAGCCGTCGGCGTCGGACGGGAGGACTGGCTGTGAGCGATGTGGTGATCTGGCACAACCCGCGCTGTTCG
>DJWG01000036.1:178-4179 GCA_002440945.1 Rhodobacteraceae bacterium UBA6236
TGCGGAGGAAATCGCGGCCGTCCTCAGGGCAATGGACCGGCCCGCGGGCGCGCTTCTGCGCTGGAAGGAGCCGGAGGTTGCGGAACTGGGCCTGCAGCCCGACCTTCCCGAGGAAACCTTGATCGCGGCGATGGCCACGCATCCGCGCCTGATCGAACGGCCCGTGGTGATCCGGGGCGACCGCGCCGCCCTTGGCCGTCCGGCAGAAGCGGTGCTGGCGCTTTTCTAGATCGGGCCTGGCTGGCGGGCCGCCGCCTCGGCCCGGGGGTAAAGCCGCGCCATCGTCACGCCGCGCGTTGCGTTCAGCACCATGAGCGAGGCCCAAAGCCCGTGATTTCCGAAGGCCCCGACCAGCACCGTCAGCGCGGCGGCATAGACCAGAACCGAAGCCAGCATCGCATTGCGCATTTCCCGCGTCAGCGTCGCGCCGATGAAGATGCCGTCGAACATCCAGCTTGCAATGCCGATCACCGGGGCAAGCGCCACCCAGGGCAGGAACTGCCGGGCGGTGGTCTGCACCTCGGGGGCGGCGGCCATGACGTCGATAATCGCGGGACCGATGGCCCAGAAGACCAGTCCCAGCACCAGAGCGCCGCCGATCCCCCATTGCGACGTGACCAGCGCCGAACGCCGGACATCCGCCACCGCCCGCGCACCGACCGCCTGGCCCACCAGCGTTTCGGCGGCGAAGGCGAAGCCGTCCAGCGCATAGGCGGTGATTTCCAGGAACTGCATCAGCACCTGGTTGGCGGCCAGCGTCACATCCCCGAAACGCGCGCCCAGAAAGACAAAGGTCGTGAAGCTGGCCTGAAGCGCGACCGAACGGATCATGATGTCGGTATTGACCCGCGCCATCCGCGAAAGCCGCGCCCGGTCGAAGATCCGGGCGCGGTCGCGCCAGATGCCGCCCACAAAGGCCCCGCGGCACAGCCAGAGGCCAAGGCCAAGCCCGGTCCATTCCGCGATCAGCGTGGCACTCGCCACGCCGCCGACGCCCCAGCCAAGGCCCAGCACGAACCACAGGTCGAGCGCGATGTTCAGCCCGTTCATCCNNTGCGTTCGACCGCGATCAGCCAGCCAGTGACGGCATAAAGCGCGATGGTCGCCGGCGCCCCCCAGATGCGGATCGACAGGTAATGGCGCGCCAGGTCCTCGACCTCGGCCGAGGCGGGTGCGATGGCGAAGGCGGCGCGGAACAGAAGCGCCTGGCCAAGGATGAAAGCCAGCCCCGCCGCCAGTCCGATCAGAAGCGCGCGGATCAGGACGGCGGTTTCCTCGGCCCCGTCGCGCGCGCCGCGCGCCTGCGCCACCAGCCCCGAGGTGCCCATGCGCAAGAAGCCGAAGACCCAGTAGATCGAGGNNCATTCGACAGCACGATCGGCACCGCGATCCGCAAGACGCGGGCATGGCCGATGCTGCCCGCGATGTCGGTCATTCCGGGGTGCGGGGCATCGGGGATGCCATGGTGAAATGCCCGGTCGCCTGCGCGATGGGCCGTGCGCGATTATCCTGCCAGCATTCGACGAACACGCTGGCATAGCGGCGGCCCGAACGGTTGACGCGGGCCCGCGCATAGGCATCGCGCGGCAGTCCCGAGCGCAGGTAATCGACCGACATGTCGATGGTCCGCGGCAGGCGCGGCATGGTCTGCGGGCTGAGCGAGGCGGGATCGAGGCGCCCCGCCTCCAGATCCTCCCAGATCATCGACCAGCTGAGCCCGATGATCGCCGTCACCTCAAGGAACGCCGCCGTCACGCCGCCATGCAGCGCCGGAAGAAACGGGTTGCCGATCAGGTGGGGGGAATATGAGAGGATGCCGGTCAGTTCGTCGCCCCGGCGTTCGAAGTGGATGCCGAGGAAACGGATGTAGGGCACACCGGCCACCATCGCCTGCAAGGCGGCATCGCGACGCTGCTTGACGACCTGGACGGGTTCGGGGGCGGCGCGGTTCATGCTTCCACCTGCGGGTCGGCGTTGAAGGTGAAGGTGCCCACCGCTTCGGCGACCGGAAGGCTCGTATCCTCGTCATGGGCCGTCGCCCGGATGAAGGCGAAGGACCGCGTGACATGATAGCAATGCGCCCGCGCGCTGATCGCCTGGCCCGGCGCCGCGGGGCGGATGTAGTTGATGCGCAGGTCGATGGTGGCCGTCTGACCCGTCGCCTGCGGATGGCAGCCGACAGCCGCCCCCGAACAGCTGTCCAGAAGGGTCGAGACCGCACCACCATGCATCACGCCCGTCGCCGGATCGCCGACAAGCTGCGGATCATAGGGCATGGTCATCCGTGCGACGCCGCCGGACAACTCTTCGATGACGATGCCAAGGGCCGCAACTTGCGGGATCTGGGCAAACGTCGCACGCACGGCTTCGGCCCGCGGATCGGTCTCCGTCATGGCTGCATCCCCTTTCCCTTCGCCTCGATGTGCCGCACCCTGCCCTGTCGGTCCAGCGCATGCAAGCCCGCGCGGATCCGGCATTCGGCCCCTGTTTCCGCAAGCAAATTCCCGCGATGGCGCACCGCTCCGGCGTTGTGTCCCCCTTGCAACGCCGCTACCTTGCCGGCGTCCGCCCAGGGAAGGAAAGCGAAAGGCCTATGCCTGAAAGCAACCGCATCACGTTCAAGGAGATGTGCGAACGCTTCGACGTCACCCCGCGGACCCTGCGCTATTACGAATACATCGNNGCGGCCGCCGCTTCGGCTTCAGCCTGGAAGAGCTGCGCCAGTGGCTTGACATGTATGAACGCGACGGAACGGAAAGCCAGTACCGTGTCTGGATCGAACATGCCGACCGGCAGCTTCAGGTCCTGCGCCGCCAGCGCGACGAGCTGAACGACACGATCCGCGACCTGAAGGCGCTGCGGGATGAAACCGAGGTATCCTTGAAGGATCGCGGCGCCCTTTGACCACCTGTGGGGCGCCCGCAGGCATCAAAAGTTTCCCCAAAGCGGCGCGGCTTTTATGGACATTACGTCACGAAATCCGTGACGCGACGTTACAATGACAGGGGCGTCAGCTTCGCTTGTAAGCTTGTTTCAAAGACCCGATCTGCCGGTGGTCAGTTTGAGTAACTTTCCGTTCAGGCAAAAGAGATATGACCGACCAGACCATGACCATCCGCGAAATGTGCGACAGTTTTGGCGTCACGCCCCGCACGCTTCGCTTTTACGAAGCCAAGGCATTGATCCATCCCATCCGCGACGGGCAAAAGCGGCTGTTCACCCGGCNNTGACGCTGATCCTGCGCGGCAAGCGGTTCGGCTTCAGCCTTGAAGACATCCGCCAGTTGCTCGACATGTATGGCATGGACGAACACAACGCCGCGCAGCTTGACCGCACGCTTGACCTGGCGCGTAACCGCCTTGCCGCGATGGAGTCTCAGCGGGCCGAGATCGACCAGACAATCGCCGAATTGCGCCGCGAAATCGGCAAGGGCGAAGCCCAGCGCGACGCCAACCGCAAGACGCGGGAACCGATGCCCGCAGCCTGAGACGCCACCCCGAAGGAGGAGCCGATGACGAGCTATACCCCGCCGATCCAGGATCTGAATTTTGTCCTGCATGACGTGCTGAAGGTCGTTGGCTCTGCGGTTCCGGGGTACGGCGATCTGGATCCGGGCACGACCGCCCCCATCCTGGAAGAGGCCGGGCGCCTGGCGAAAGAGGTTCTTGCCCCTCTCAATGCCGTGGGGGATGCAGAAGGCTGCCGGCTGGAAAACGGCGTCGTCCACACTCCTGAAGGCTTTGCCAAAGCCTTCGCGGCGATGAAGGACGGCGGCTGGAACGGGCTTGACCTGCCCGAAGCCTATGGCGGGCAGAATATGCCCTATGTGCTGGCCACCGCCGTCGGCGAGATGTTCGTATCGGCCAACATGGCCTTCAACATGTACCAGGGCCTGACGCATGGCGCGATCTCGGCAATCCTGGCGCATGGAACGGACGCGCAGAAGGCAACCTACCTGCCGAAGATGGTCAGCCTTGACTGGACCGGCACGATGAACCTGA
>DJWG01000061.1:0-9168 GCA_002440945.1 Rhodobacteraceae bacterium UBA6236
TGATCGAGATGATGTTCGGCAATTATACGTCGCTGATCTATCAGGCGCAGACCGATGATCCGGCGCTTGACGCCAAGGCACGCGACGCCGCCGAACGGCTTGGCCTTGATTACCAGCGCCGCTTCACCGGGTACGGCGACCTTGCCGTGGCGCTGAAGGGCCTGCGCTGACGCCGTTGCACCACGCGGCTTGCTGCCGGTCCTGAAGGTCGCTCTTGGCGCTGGCCCGCTGGCGCGCTATCCCGGCGATCCAGGAGAAGAAGGATCGCCCCATGGACAGGACCGCCGAACAGATCGCCCGCCGGATCGCCGGGGAAATCAACGCCCGCCCCGCGCAGGTGGATGCGGCGGTCAAGCTGCTGGACGAAGGTGCGACGGTTCCCTTCGTGGCGCGCTACCGGAAGGAAGCGACCGGGGGATTGGACGATTCGCAGTTGCGCACGCTCGCCGACCGTCTGGTCTACCTGCGCGAACTTGAGGCGCGGCGCGGGGTCATCCTCCAGTCGATCCGCGATCAGGGCAAGCTCGGCGACGATCTGGCCCGCGCGATTCTGGCGGCCGAAAGCAAGGCGGTGCTGGAAGACCTGTACCTGCCCTACNNCCCTACAAGCCCAAGCGCCGCACCAAGGCGATGATCGCGCGGGAAAACGGGCTGGAGCCGCTTTTGCGCGCCATCCTCGACAACCGCGCGGCCCAGCCCGAGGCTCTGGCGGCGGGCTACGTCACCGAAACCGTGGCCACGGTGAAGGCGGCGCTGGAAGGCGCCCGCGACATCCTTGCCGAGGAACTGAGCGAGAACGCCGATCTTCTGGGCCGTCTTCGCAGTTTCATGCAGCAGGACGCCTATATTTCGGCCAGCGTGCTTCCGGGGAAGGAAGCGGCCGGAGCCAAGTTTTCGGATTATTTCGACCACCGCGAGAAATGGTCGGGCATCGCGTCCCACCGCGCGCTGGCGATCATGCGCGCCGCCAAGGAAGAGGTGGTGACCATCGCCATCGCGCCGGACCCGGATCAGGGCGGCACCAAGCCGGAAGCCATCGTCGCGGCGGCCATCGGCATCCGGGGCAGCGCGCCGGGGGACCTGTGGCTGCGGCAGGCCGCCGACTGGACCTGGCGGGTGAAGCTGAGCCTCACGATGTTCCTCGATCTGATGGCCGAACTGCGCCGCCGCGCCCATGAAGAAGCCATCGCAGTCTTTGGCCGGAACCTGAAGGATCTGCTTCTGGCTGCCCCGGCCGGGCAGCGCGCGACGCTGGGCCTTGATCCCGGCATCCGCACCGGGGTGAAGGCCGCCGTTGTCGATGCGACGGGCAAGGTTCTGGAAACGGCGACGCTTTATCCCTTCCAGCCGAAGAACGACCTGCGGGGCGCGCAGGCGGCGATCCTTGATCTGGTGCGCCGTCATGGCATCGACCTGATCGCCATCGGCAATGGCACCGCCAGCCGCGAAACCGAACGGCTGGTGGCGGACACGCTGGCGCTGATGCCTGCCGGGTCCAGCCGCCCGACCAAGGTGATCGTGTCGGAAGCCGGGGCCTCGGTCTATTCGGCCTCGGAACTGGCGGCGGAAGAATTCCCCGATCTTGACGTGTCGTTGCGCGGCGCAGTGTCGATCGCGCGCCGCCTGCAGGATCCGCTGGCAGAGCTTGTGAAGATCGAACCGAAGTCCATCGGCGTCGGGCAATATCAGCATGACGTCGACCAGCACCGGCTGGCGCGGCGGCTCGATGAGGTGGTCGAAGATGCCGTGAACGCGGTGGGCGTGGACCTGAACACCGCCTCGGCCCCGCTTCTGGCGCGGGTGTCGGGCCTTGGGCCGTCGCTTGCGCGCAACATCGTTTCGCATCGCGATGCGCATGGCGCCTTCCCGTCGCGCAAGGCGCTGCTGAAGGTTTCGGGCCTTGGTCCCCGCGCCTTCGAGCAATGCGCGGGATTCCTGCGCATCCGCGACGGGGAAGAACCGCTTGACGCTTCGTCCGTCCACCCCGAGGCCTATGGTCTTGCCCGCCGCATCGTGAAGGCCTGCGGACGCGACATCCGCGCCATCATGGGCGACGCGGCGGTGCTGAAATCGCTTCGGGCCGAGCAGTTCGTCGATGACAGCTTCGGCCTGCCCACCGTGCGCGACANNTCGCGGCCTTCGGCGCCTTCGTCGATATCGGCGTCCATCAGGATGGGCTGGTGCATATCAGCCACCTTGCCGACCGTTTCGTCAAAGACCCGCATGAGGTGGTGAAGGCGGGCGATGTCGTCCGTGTCCGGGTGCTTGAGGTCGACGCGCCAAGGAAGCGCATCAGCCTGAGCATGAAAAAGGACAGCGGCGGCGACGCGCAGGCCACCCCGGCCAAGGGCGGGCGGTCCGGCCAGGGCAACAGGCCCTCTGGCGGCAAATCTGCGCCCCTCCATTCCGGCCCGAAGGATCAGGGCACCGGCGCCTTCGGCGCGGCGCTTCTGGATGCGATGAAGCGCAAGCCTTAAGGGGTAAGACGTGTTTCGACTGTGGGCAAGCGGGCAGACTCCGCTTGACCCGATCTGGTCGCTAAATGATATTGTTGCTATGTGAAATCAATGTCGATGGCGGAACCACAGGAATGACCCAAATCGCACCGGGCAAAATCATAAGCGCCGCAGCACCGTGCGGGGGCCGTTGGTCATGACCGAAAGCGCGTCCGTCCTGTCGGTGCTTTTCGTCCTCGACATGTCCTCGGCGGTGGTCTTCGCGATCACCGGGGCGCTTGTCGCGTCGCGCAAGCAGATGGACATCATCGGCTTTGTCTGGCTTGGCATGCTGACCGGGGTCGGCGGCGGGACACTGCGCGACCTTCTTCTGGGGGTGCCGGTGTTCTGGGTGGTGAACCCGACGCCGGTCGCATTGTGCATGGTGGCGGCGGGGTTGGTGCATTTCTCGGCGCACCTCGTCAATTCGCGCTACCGGCTCCTGCTTTATCTGGATGCCTTCGGGATGGCGCTCGTCACCATCGCGGGCACGGCCAAGGGGCTCGACGCCGGGGCAAGCCCGCTGGTGGCGCTGATGATGGGGGTGATCACCGCGGCGGTGGGCGGCATCCTGCGCGACACCCTGGGACAGGAGCCCTCGATCCTTCTCAGGCGCGAAATCTACGTCTCCGCCTCGGCCGCCGGTTCGGGGCTGTTCCTGCTGGCCTACGCAGTGGGCATGCCGCGGCTTTGGGCGATGGGAATGGGCCTTGTGGCGGCCTTCGTGATCCGCAGCCTTGCGATCCGCTTCGACTGGGCGCTACCGGTGTATCGTTCCCGCCCCGGCCGCATTCCCGGCGATCACGGCAAGATCGAGTAGCAAAGCGAACGGCCCGGCATGGGGATCATGCCGGGCCGTTCCATGTCCTGCCGCCCGACCTTACTTCAGGTAGCCTTCCGTCAGCGCCACCCAATAGGCCGCGCCGATGGGCAGGTTCGACTGGTCGAAGACATATTCCGGGTGGTGGACCATCTTCGTGTCGCCGTTGCCGATCAGGCAGTAGGTGCCTTTCTTTTCCTGCAGCATGAAGGCGAAATCCTCAGATCCCAGATAGGTCGGGCCGGGGTAATGCACCGATCCGTCGCCGAAGGCCGCACGGGCGATGTCGCAGGCGCGGGCGGTCTCGGTGGCGTCATTGACCAGAACCGCGCCGGGCTGGCCTTCGCGGATTTCATAGGTGCAACCGTAGCATTCCGCCTGCGTCCGGGTGATCGAGCGGATCTTGCCCAGCACCAGATCGCGGTCCTCGGGCGTGGTGGTGCGGACCGAAAGCCGCAGGGTGGCCGTCTGGGCGATCACGTTGCCCGCGTTCCCCGACAGGAAGGCGCCGACCGTGACCACGGCGCGGTGCTGCGGCGCCACATTGCGCGACACGATGGTTTGCAGCGCCATCACCAGCGACGATCCCGCGACCACCGGGTCGATCGACAGTTCAGGCATCGATCCGTGGCCACCCTTGCCGGTCAGCTCGATTTCCCAGTTGTCGACGGCGGCCATCATCTCGCCTTCGACAAAGTAAAGCTCGCCCTTCTTCAGGCCGGGCATGTTGTGCATCCCGAAGACCGCATCCATCGGAAAGCGGGTGAAAAGCCCGTCCTTGATCATCGCGGGCGCGCCTTGCATGGTTTCCTCGGCGGGCTGGAAGATCAGCCGCACGGTGCCGTTGAAGTTCCGGCTCCGGGCCAGATACTGCGCCGCGCCCAGAAGCATCGTCGTATGGCCGTCATGGCCGCAAAGATGGGCGACGCCGGGGACGGCGCTCTTGTAGTCCAGCTGGTTCACTTCCTGGATCGGCAGGGCGTCGAAATCGGCGCGCAGGCCGATGGCCTTGGTGCCGTTCCCGGCAGTCAGCGAGGCGACGATCCCGTGGGCGCCGACACCGGTTTCGACGTCATAGCCCCAGTCGCGCAGCTTGGCGGCGATGAAGGCCGCGGTCTTGTCTTCCTTCATCGACAGTTCGGGATTGCGGTGCATGTGCTCGAACCATTCGCCCAGTTCTTTCGGGTCGAACTGTTTCACGATCGCGTTCATGGCATTACTCCTGTTCTGGAAGGGTCCGCGCGCCGCCGCCAGGGCGCGGCGCGGCGCCGTTGTCATTCGGCCGGTTTCTTGCCGGCGGGGATGGTCAGCATGATCGTCAGGATCGCCGTCGCCACCATCAGCAGGTTGAAGCCAAGGGCCACCATCGCGGCTTCGCGGGTCGCGACGTTGTCCTGGCGTCCGACGAAGGTGATCACGCCTTCCAACCAGTCCGCGCCGCCTGTATCGGCCTTCAGCGCAGTGAAGATCGCGGCTGACAGCGCCACGCCGAAGGATCCGCCCAGGGACGAGGCCATCTTGTAGATGCCCGCCCCGGCGCCCGCCTGATCGGCCGGCAGGTTCGACAGCGCGGCATCGGTCGAGGGCGTGGCATAGAAGGCCAGGCCAAGGCCAAGAAGGGTGTAGGAGATGACGACAAGGATCTTGTAGTCGGTCAGCATCATGTTCGTCGGCATCAGAAGCAGGATCGACAATCCGGTGATGAGGCAGCCCCAGACCATCGGCTTGCGCGATCCGAAACGTTGCAGCAACTTTTCACCGACCCGGATGAAGGCCACGATGGCAATCGCATAGCCAAGCGTCAGCATCCCCGCCGCCTGCGCGGTCATGTCGCCGCCCATCTGCAGAAGAAGCATCGAGACGATGATCGCACCCGCGATGCCGTTGAGCAGGAAGTTCGAAATCGTCGCGCCGGTGTAGATCTTGTTGTCGAACAGGCGGAAGTTCACGAAGGCCTGCGGATTTCCTGCCTCGGCGCGGAAGAAGATGATGCCGAAGATCACCGCCACGGCCGCCAGCCCCAGCGTGGCCGGGCTGGTCCAGCCCATCTTGCTGGCCTGGGTCGCCACGATCTGCAGCGCGACCATCGCCACCAGGAACGAGCCGATCCCGACCACGTCCAGCTTGTAGGCGCCCTTCGTCTCGGCCTTGCTTTCGGGCGTGCCGCGCACCATGAAGAACCCGATCAGCGACACTATCGCCGAGATGATGAAGATGTAGCGCCAGCCGACGTTCGATGCCATCAGCCCGCCGAAAAGCGCGGCAAAGCCCGAACCGCCCCAGGATCCCATCGACCAGAGGCTGATGGCCCGTTGCCGTTCGGCCCCGTCCCAGTAGGCTTTGACAAGCGCGAGGCTCGCCGGCATCACGAAGGCGCCCGAAAGCCCCTGGAAGATGCGGCCGGCCATCAGGAAGGTCGGCCCCAGCGCGCCCGAAGGCGCAAGCCCCACCAGCAACGATCCGATGATCGACAGGATGAACCCCCAAAGGACCATCCGCACCCGGCCCAGCCGATCCGCCAACCCGCCGATCACGACGATGAAGATCCCCGAGAAAAGCGAGGTGATCGAGACGGCGATGTTCATGACGTTCTGCTCGACACCGAGGTCGGCCGCCATCTTCGGCGCGATGTTGAGCGTGGTCTGGGCGAACAGCCAGAAGGCCAGCACCCCCAGAATGATGCCGTACAGAAGACGGTCCGTCCCCCGATAGGCTTGAATGGATGAGGTATCCATCATGCTTCCCCTTGTTTGAGTGCTTGCGCGAAGCTTCCGGGGACATGGTGCCGTCAAGGCCGGTGGCAGGATGAACCTGGGGACGCTTCGAGTCGTGCCTTACCTTGAACCCTTTTCCAAGGTTGCGATATGATTAATATCAAATTGCAACCATTGCAATTACAAATTATTTCATCTGGCAGATTGGCGGAACCTGCGGGATGCTTTCCCTGCCTGCCTCAACAGGATGGCCCCCAGGTCATCCCGGACTAACGGTTTGAAAAGACCAGATTTCCCGGCACTCGCCAAATCGCGATTTGCAGCAACTGTTGCGACTTGATACAGTTTCACGGACTTGTCTGCCGACTGCGGAGCTTGCCCATGCCGAAAACCCACGCCACCGACCGCTTCACCTTTCGACTCGATGCCATCGCCCAGACGGCGATCGCAATGAACGAGGGCCTGTTCGTGCGCGAAACCGGGCTGTCCATTCTGGAACTCAGGATGCTCAGGCTGATCGACGACGCCCCCGGCACGACCTTTGTCGAGATCAGCCAGCGCATTGCCGTCGAACGCACCAAGGTGTCGCGCATCCTGCAAAAGCTGCTGGCGATGAAGCTGATCCGCCGCGAAAACTCGACCGAGGATGCGCGGCGGTTCCAGCTTTACGCCACGCCGGTCGGGCAAGAGATTCGCGGGCGGTCGGAAATCCTGTCGGACCGGCTGGAACAGCTTTTGCTGTCGCCGCTTTCGACAGCCGAAATCGCGATCATGAACCAGAAGCTGGCGCAGATCCTGCGCTGGATCGGTTCCCCCGACTATGCCGAGCAACTGGCGGAACTGGCGGCGCAGCCGGTCGCCGCGCCCTGACCTTGGGGCGCGGGGGCTGCGTTCAGCACTCCGGCAGGTTGACGGCCAGACCCCCGGTCGAGGTTTCCTTGTATTTCAGGTTCATGTCGAGCCCGGTCTGCCGCATCGTCTCGATGCAGTTGTCAAGCGGCATGAAATGCGTGCCATCGCCGCGCAGCGCCAATGATGCCGCCGAAACGGCCTTGATCGCGCCAAGGCCATTCCGTTCGATGCAGGGCACCTGCACCAGCCCCTTCGCGGGATCGCAGGTCATGCCAAGGTGATGTTCCAGCGCGATTTCGGCGGCATTCTCGATCTGCTCGTTGGTGCCCCCCAGCGCCGCGCAGAGCCCCGCCGCCGCCATGGCCGAGGCAGATCCGACCTCGCCCTGGCAGCCGACTTCGGCGCCCGAGATCGAGGCATTGTGCTTGATCAGCCCGCCGATGGCGGCTGCGACCAGCAGGAAGTCGCGGATGTCCGCATGCGTGGCGCCCTGGCAATGGTCGCGGTAGTAGCGCACCACCGCCGGAACCACGCCTGCCGCGCCATTGGTGGGGGATGTGACCACCCTGCCCCCGGCGGCGTTTTCTTCGTTCACGGCCATGGCGTAGACCGAAATCCAGTCGGTGACCACATGGGGCTGGGTGCGGTTCGATCCGGTTTCGGCCAGCAGTTGCTGGTGGATGCCGCGCGCCCGGCGGCGAACCGACAGACCGCCCGGCAGGATGCCGTCCTGCGTCAGCCCGCGCCCGATGCAGCTATCCATCGCCGCCCAGATCGCATCCAGCCTGGCGTCCAGCGCCTCGCCATGCGCCACGGTTTCATTGGCGCGCTTCATTGCCGCGATCGAAAGGCCCGAGGCCGCGCCCATCGCAAGCATCTCGGCCGCTGAAGCGAAGGGCCAGGGATGGCCTTGGGCTGCGGGTGAGGTATCGGCATCGCCGCCGGCGCGGTCGGCCTGAAGCTCTTCGGCGGTGCGCACGAAGCCGCCGCCGATGGAATAGTAGGTGCGCGCCAGAATGCGCCTGCTGTCCGGGGCGGTGGCGGTCAGGATCAGGCCATTCGCGTGGCCCGGAAGTGCAGGGCCATAGTCGAAGACCAGATCGGTATCGGGCTGGAAGGACAGGACCGGAAGGCCCTTGAGCATGATGGCGCCGGTGGCGCGCAGCCTTGCCTCTTCGGCTTCGGCCTGGTCGGGGTCGATGGTGTCGGGCAGGAAGCCCAGAAGGCCAAGGATCACCGCGCGGTCGGTCGCGTGGCCCTTGCCGGTGAAGGCGAGGCTGCCATGCAGGCTTGCCCGCAGGCGAATGCCTTCGGGCGGCGTCGCGGCGCGAAGGTCATCCAGGAACCGGGCGGCGGCGACCATCGGCCCCATCGTATGCGACGAGGACGGGCCGATGCCGATCTTGAAGATGTCGAAGGTCGAAAGAAACATGGCGCGGCTCCGGCAAGATGGGCATTCAGGGACAAAACGGGGCGGCCCTTGCCGGGCCGCCCCTTTCGGATCATCGGGGCCGGATCATTCGGCCGCCTCGACGTAGCTTTCCAGCGGCGGACAGGAACAGATCAGGTGCCGGTCGCCATAGACGTTGTCGACGCGGTTGACCGGCGACCAGTATTTGTCCACCCGGAAGGCCCCCGGCGGGTAGCAGGCGGCTTCGCGGCTGTAGGGGCGGTCCCATTCGCCGACCAGATCCTCGACCGTATGAGGCGCGCGCTTCAGCGGGTTGTTTTCCGCATCAAGCTTGCCTTCGACGATCGCTTCCGCCTCGGCCGCGATGCCCAGCATCGCGGTGATGAAGCGGTCGAGTTCCGCCTTGGGTTCGCTTTCGGTGGGTTCCACCATCAGCGTGCCCGCGACAGGCCAGCTCATCGTCGGGGCGTGGAAGCCGCAATCGACCAGACGCTTGGCGACGTCGTCCACCGTCACCCCGGCGCGATCCTTCATCACCCGGGTGTCGAGGATGCATTCATGCGCAACCCGGCCATTAGCGGAATAAAGGATCGGATAGGCCGATTTCAGGCGGCTGGCGATGTAGTTGGCGTTGAGGATCGCCACCTTGGTCGCCTGCGTCAGCCCCTGCCCGCCCATCAGCAGGCAATAGGCCCAGCTGATCAGCAGAACCGAGGCCGAGCCGTTGGCCGCCGACGAAACCGCGCCACCGTTCACGTCCAGCGGATCGCCCGGAAGGTGCGGCGCAAGGTGCGCCTTGACGCCGATCGGACCCATGCCGGGGCCGCCGCCGCCATGCGGGATCGCGAAGGTCTTGTGCAGGTTCAGGTGGCTCAC
>DJWG01000061.1:9216-14432 GCA_002440945.1 Rhodobacteraceae bacterium UBA6236
TCGAGGGGTAGGTGATCATGCAGGCCGCAAGGTTGGCCGAATGGGCCTCGGCCTTGGCGCGGAAGTCGTCCATGTCGATATCGCCGTTCGACGCCACCGCCACGACCACGACCTTCATGCCGGCCATCTGCGCCGATGCGGGGTTGGTGCCATGCGCCGAGGTCGGGATCAGGCAGACGTCGCGGTGCCCTTCGCCGCGGGCGCGGTGCCAGGCCTGGATGGTCAGAAGCCCCGCGTATTCCCCCTGCGCGCCCGAGTTCGGCTGCATCGAGAAGGCGTCATAGCCGGTGATCTGGCACAGCTTCGATTCCAGATCGGCCAGCATCTCGCTATAGCCTTCGACCTGGACTGCGGGAACGAACGGATGGACATCCGCGAATTCCGGCCAGCTCAGCGCCATCATCTCGGCCGTGGCGTTGAGCTTCATCGTGCACGACCCCAGCGGGATCATCGCCCGGTCGAGCGCCAGGTCGCGGTCGGCCAGACGGCGCATGTAGCGCGTCATTTCGGCTTCGGCGCGGTTCATGTGGAAGACCGGATGCGTCAGGTATTCCGACCGGCGCAGTAGGGATTCCGGCAGGCGGTAGCTGTGCGTCAGGTCGTCGTCCTTGCGGTCGATCCCGAAGGCGCGCCAGATCGCTTCGGTATGTGCGCGGGTGGCGCGTTCGTCGAACGAGATACCGATCTTCGTCGTGCCGACGCGGCGCAGGTTGATGCCCTCGGCCTCGGCCGATTTCAGGATCGCGCCCTGGACCGCGCCCACGTCGACGGTGATCGTGTCGAAGAAGGCTTTCGGTTCGACCTTGAAGCCCTGCGCTTCAAGCCCGGCCACCAGACGCACCATCTTGCGGTGGATGCGTTCGGCGATGGCCTTCAACCCGTCCGGCCCGTGGAACACCGCATACATGCTTGCCATGACCGCCAGCAGCGCCTGCGCGGTGCAGACGTTCGAAGTGGCCTTTTCGCGGCGGATGTGCTGTTCGCGGGTCTGAAGCGACAGACGGTAGGCGCGGTTGCCGCGCGCGTCGATCGACACGCCGACGATCCGGCCCGGCATGTTGCGCTTCAGCGCGTCCTTCACCGCCATGTAGGCGGCGTGCGGTCCACCATAGCCCATCGGCACGCCGAAGCGCTGGGTCGAGCCGATGGCGATGTCGGCGCCCATTTCGCCCGGAGCCTTCAGGACCGTCAGCGCCAGCGGATCGGCGGCGACGCAGGCCAGCGCACCGGCGGCGTGCAGGCGTTCGATCACCGCGGTGAAATCGGGAACATCGCCATAGGTGCCCGGATACTGGAACACCGCGCCGAAGACCGAAGCGGGATCGAGGTCGGCGAAGGGATCGCCCACGATCACCTTCCAGCCCAGCGGCTCGGCCCGGGTCTGGATCACGGCGATGGTCTGCGCGTGGCAGTGGTGATCGACGAAGAAGGTCGTGGCCTTCGACTTGGCCGACCGCTGGCAAAGCGCCATCGCCTCGGCGGCGGCGGTGCCTTCGTCCAGAAGCGAGGCGTTGGCGACGTTAAGCGCCGTCAGGTCCGCGATCATCGTCTGGTAGTTCAACAGCGCCTCAAGGCGGCCCTGGCTGATTTCGGGCTGGTAGGGCGTGTAGGCCGTATACCAGGCGGGGTTTTCGAAGATGTTGCGCTGGATCGCCGGCGGCGTGACGGTGCCGTAATAGCCCTGACCGATGAACGAGGTCATCACCCGGTTCTTGTCGGCCACGCCGCGCAGACGCGCCAGAACGCCCTGTTCGGACAGCGCCTTGCCCCAGGTCAGCGGGGTCTGAAGACGGATGTCGGCGGGAACGATGGCGTCGATCAGCGCGTCGAGGCTCGGCGCGCCGACCGATTTCAGCATCTCGGCCATTTCTGCGGGGGACGGGCCGATATGACGCCGGTTGGCAAAGTCATAGGGCGCGTAGGGGGTTTCCTTGTAGCTCATCTGCCTGCCCTCAGCCCACCGACGCCAGATAACCGGCTTCGTCCAGCAGCCCATCCGCATCCGAGACGCGGGCGAGCTTCAGCTTGAAGAACCAGCCGCCGGCCTGCGGTTCGGCGTTGACGATCGAAGGATCGTTCTGGATCGCGTCGTTGACCGCGACCACCTCGCCATCCAGCGGGCAGTAGACGTCGGACGCGGCCTTGACCGATTCAACCGTGGCGGCGGCATCGCCCTTGGCCAGCGTCGCGCCCACCTGCGGCAGGTCGACGAACACCAGATCGCCCAGCTGTTCGACCGCATGGTTGGTGATGCCGACGGTGGCGACGCCATCGGCGATGTTCAGCCATTCGTGGTCTTCGGTGAATTTCATCATGGTTTCAGTCCTCAGCGTTTGTAACGGGGGGTGACGAAGGGAAGGGTGGCGATGGTCACAGGCAGGCGCTTGCCGCGCAGTTCCGCGAAAAGCCGGGTGCCGGGGGCAGAGATGCTGTTGGCGACATAGCCCATCGCGACGGGGGCCTCGGCGGTCGGGCCGAACCCGCCCGAGGTGATCTGGCCCACGGCCTCGGTCGAGGTTTCATCAAGGAACAGCGGCGTCCCCTGACGGATCGGGGCGCGGCCTTCGGGGGCGATGCCCACGCGGCGGCGCGAGGCGCCCCGTTCGAATTCCGGCAGGATCACATCGGCGCCGGGGAAGCCGCCGGCGCGGGCGCCGCCGGTGCGGCGGACCTTCTGCACCGCCCATTCCAGCGCGGCGCTGACCGGCGTGGTCGTGGTGTCGATGTCATTGCCGTAAAGGCAAAGCCCGGCTTCCAGACGCAGGCTGTCACGGGCGCCAAGGCCGATGGGCTGCACATCGGGGTTTGCAAGCAGCGCGCGGACGAATTCGACCGCCTTCGCTTCGGGAACCGAAACCTCATAGCCGTCCTCGCCCGAATAGCCCGAGCGCGACACGATGCAGGGCACGCCGAGGATCTGGACTTCGCGGACGTCCATGAAGGCCATCCCGGCCGCTTCGGGCGCCAGCTTGGCAAGCGCGCTTTCCGCCGCCGGGCCCTGCAGCGCCACCAGCGCGCGGTCGGTCAGCTCGACGACCTCGCAGACGTCGGACAGATGGGCGCGCATATGCGCCACGTCCTGTTCCTTGCACGAGGCGTTGACCACGACGAAAAGGTGATCGCCCCGGTTGGCGACCATCAGGTCATCAAGGATGCCGCCCTTTTCATCGGTGAACAGCGCATAGCGCTGGCGGCCGGGCTTCAGGCCCAGGATATCGACCGGCACCAGCCGTTCCAGCGCCAGCGCCGCATCCTCGACCTTGCCCGACTTCGGGCGCAGCAGAACCTGGCCCATATGGCTCACGTCGAAAAGGCCCGCCTTGGCACGGGTGTGCAGGTGTTCCTTCATCACGCCGGGGGCGAATTGCACCGGCATCTCGTAACCGGCAAAACCCACCATCTTGCCGCCCAGCTCGATGTTGAGCGCGGTCAGCGGGGTTTTCTTCAGGGTCGTCGTGTCATCCATTTTGCGTTTCCTTGCTAAGGGTCAGGGCGCGGCGGGCGCTTTGCAGCCGCGCGAAATCGGCACCCGCATGGAAGGAAGAGCGGGTCATGGGCGTGGCCGAAACCGCGAGGAAGCCCTTGGAACGGGCCATGTCCTCGATCCGGCGGAATTCGTCGGGGGGCACGAAACGGTCGATCGGATGGTGCCGGGAGGTCGGCTGGAGATACTGGCCCACCGTGATGAAATCGACGCCCGCGACGCGCATGTCGTCCATCACCTGACGCAGTTCCTCGAAGGTCTCGCCAAGGCCCACCATCAGACCGGACTTGGTGAAGATCTCGGAGTTGTGGGTCTTGGCATCATCCAGAAGCCGCAGCGACTGATAGTAGCGCGCCCCGGGGCGCACCGAAGGGTAGAGCCGCGGCACGCATTCAAGGTTGTGGTTGAAGACGTCGGGGGCGGCATCGACCACCTCGGTCCAGGCGGTGCCCTTGTGGAGAAAGTCGGGCACCAGCACCTCGATCGTCGTCTGCGCGTTCTGGTGGCGCACGGCGCGGATGGTCTGGGCGAAGTGCCCTGCCCCGCCGTCGTCAAGATCATCGCGGTCAACGCTGGTGATGACGACATGGCGCAGGCCAAGCTTCGACACCGCCTGCGCGACCCGGCCCGGCTCGAAGGCGTCCAGCGCGTCGGGCTTGCCGGTGGCGACGTTGCAGAAGGAACAGCCGCGGGTGCAGGTTTCGCCCATGATCATCATGGTGGCGTGGCGGTGCGACCAGCATTCGCCGCGGTTCGGACAGGCGGCTTCCTCGCAGACGGTCGACAGCGCATTGTCCTTCAGGATCCGGCGGGTCGCGCCGTATTCCGGGGTTTCGGCGCGTGAGACGCGGATCCAGCCGGGCTTGCGCGGCGTGTCGCTTGCCGTGCGGTGGGCCTTTTCGGGGTGACGCGGCTTGTCGGGAAAGTCCTTCATCTCGTCCTCTTCCTTACGCGTGCAGCGGCTTGCCAAGCGCGGCAAGGCAGGCTTCCTTCACCGCCTCGGCCATGCCGGGATGCGCGTGCGAGGATCCCGCCACCTGCGAAAGCGTGGCGCCGGTGGACATGGCAAGGACCAGCGGCTGGATCAGTTCGCCCGCATTGCGGCCGATGATGTGCGCGCCAAGGACATGGCCCGTGTCCGGGCAGCCCAGCACCTTGACCAGACCGTCGGTCGCGGCCATCGCGCGGGCGCGGCCATTGGCGATGAACTGGAACTTGCCGACCACATGGGCGCGGCCCGCGTCTTTCAGCGCCTCTTCGGTGGCGCCAAGGCTCGCGATTTCCGGCGCGACATAGACGACGCCCGGCACCTGCGAATATTCCTGCGCGCCGTGGGCATGGCCTGCCAGCGCCTCGACGGCAGCGATGGCGTCTTCCTCGGCCTTGTGGGCCAGCATCGGGCCGGGAACCGCGTCGCCGATGGCGAGGATGCCGGGGATATTGGTGCGGAACTGGTCGTCCACGGCGATAAAGCCGCGCGTGTCCAGCGCCACGCCCAAGGCTTCCAGCCCCAGCCCTGCGGTGCGCGGCCGGCGACCGATGGCGACCAGCACGGCATCGGCTTCCAGCGTGTCGGTTTCACCGTTGTCGCGGCGCTCGATGGTCAGGCTGGCCATGGCACCGTCACGGACGACCGCGTTGACCTTGCGGCCCAGCTGGAACGCCAGCCCCTGCCGCTGCAACAGGCGTTGCGCGGTCTTGGCGATTTCGCCGTCCGCGCCGGGCAGGATGC
>DJWG01000077.1:0-250 GCA_002440945.1 Rhodobacteraceae bacterium UBA6236
GCGTCGGGCGCATCCGCTATCTGGGCGTCATGCTGTATGACGCCGACCGCATCTCGGAAGCCGCGAGCGAGGCGGATGAGAAGAAGCTTTACGATGCGCAACTTGGCGTCTTCCTGGACCCGAACGATCCGGCCGTGATCGCGGCGGCCCGCAAGGAAGGCATCCCCGAGGACTGGATCGAGGGCGCGCGCAATTCGCCGATCTGGAAGATGGCGATGGAGTGGAAGATCGCCTTCCCGCTGCATCCCGA
>DJWG01000077.1:323-19811 GCA_002440945.1 Rhodobacteraceae bacterium UBA6236
AACATGCTGACCGCAGGGGACGAGGCCCCGGTGGTCAAGGCGCTGGAACGGATGCTGGCGATGCGGTCCTACATGCGGTCGAAGACCGTGGACGGCGTCATCAACCTGGGCGTCGCCAAGCGCGTCGGCCTGACGCCGCACCAGATCGACGACATGTATCAGCTGATGGCGATCGCCAACTACGAAGANNGACCGTTTCGTCATCCCCACCACCCACCGCGAAATGGTCGAGGATGCCTATGACCTGCGGTCGGGCTGCGGCTTCACCGATGGCAACGGCTGTTCGACGGGGTCGTCGGGCGGCAAGCTGTTCGGCGGCGGCAAGAAGTTCCGCTCGCCCACGGAGTTCCTGTCATGATCGTGTTCAAAGCCCTTTCCGCCCTGCTCAGCTACCCCAGCGCCGATCTGCAGGCGGCGATTCCGGCGATCAACGCGGCCCTTCATGACGAAGGGCTGCTGGGGCCGCAGCGCCAGGCGGCGCTGAAGCCCTTGCTCACCCGTCTGGCCGAAGGCGACCTCATCGACCTGCAGGAAGACTATGTGCTGCTGTTCGACCGGTCGCGGACGCTGTCGCTGAACCTGTTCGAACACATCCACGGCGAAAGCCGGGATCGGGGCGGCGCGATGGTCGACCTTCTGGAAACCTACCGTGCGGCCGGTTTCGACCTGACCGGGCCAGAGCTTCCAGACCACCTGCCGGTGCTTTTGGAATTCCTGTCGACCCAGGATCTGGCCACGGCGCAGGAAATCCTTGCCGACGCGGGCCATATCCTCGTGGCGCTGGCCGAACGCCTGACGCGGCGCAAGACCCCCTATGCCGCAGTGCTGGAGGCGCTGGTGGCGCTGTCGCAAGCCCCGCAGGACAGCGAGGAGGCGAAGATCCTTCTGGCCGAGGAAGACGACAACCCCGAAGACCTGGCCGCGCTCGACGCGGTCTGGGCCGAAGCGCAAGTGACCTTCGGACCCGATCCCGACGCCGGTTGCCCGATCAGCCGCGATGCCCTGGCCCGCATGGCCGTCCCCGCCGCGACTGCCTGATAGGAGATCACGATGCATAACTTCCTGTTCGGGGTTTATCCCTACATCGCGCTGACGGTGATGATCATCGCCTCGATCGCGCGCTATGAACGCGACCCCTTCACCTGGAAATCGAAGTCGAGCCAGCTTCTGCGCAAGCGCCAGTTCATCATCGGCTCGGTCCTGTTCCATGTGGGCGTCCTGGTGATCTTCGCCGGGCACTTCGTGGGCCTGCTGACGCCGATCTGGGTCTTCGACGCATTGGGGATCAGCCATGGCGCCAAGCAGATCCTTGCCATCGTCGCGGGCGGCATCGCCGGGATCATGGCGCTGATCGGTGGTGGTATCCTTCTTAACCGCCGCGTGAACGACCCGCGCATCCGCGCCAATTCCACTTTCGCAGATACCGGGATCCTGGCGCTTTTGCTGGTGCAGCTTGTGCTGGGCGTGGGGTCGATCTTCGTTTCGCTCCAGCACCTCGACGGCAGCGAGATGCTGATGCTGATGAACTGGGCGCAGGCCGTCGTCTACTTCCAGGCCGATCCGGCCAGCTACCTTGTCGACGTCAGCTGGATTTTCAAGACCCACATCGTCGTCGGTCTGACGATCTTCCTGCTGTTCCCCTTCACCCGGCTTGTCCACATCGTCTCGGCCCCGGTGCGCTACCTGTGGCGGCCCGGCTACCAGATCGTGCGGACGCGCAAGCACAAGTTCCCGGCGGAGTAAGCGATGAAACCCCTTCTTCCCGATGTCCTCGTCAATGGCGAACTGATCGCCCCCGAACGCATCGCCGCCGAGGCGCAGAACCATCCCGCGCCGCAAGGCAAGCCCGGTCTGGCCTGGAAGGCGGCGGCGCGGGCGCTGGCGGTGCGGGCGCTGCTTTTGCAAGAGGCGGCCCGGCGCGGCCTGACCGCCGATCCGCAGGAAACCCTGCCGGGGCAGCTTGAAACCGCCGACGAGGCGCTGATCCGGCAGCTTCTGGACCTTGCGGTGGAACCTGAAGCGGTGTCCGAGGATGATCTGCGGACGCATTACGACGCCCACCCGGACCGGTATCGTGCGCCGTCGCTGTTCGAGGCGGCGCATATCCTGATCCCGCTGGGCGAAGACCCCCATGCCGCGCGCCATCTGGCCGAGGCGGTGCTGGCGCAGGTGCTGACCGATCCCCGGCGCTTCGACGATCTGGCGCGCGACAGCTCTGCCTGCCCGTCGCGCGCCAATGGTGGACGGTTGGGCCAGATCTCGGCCGGGGACACGGTGCCGGAGTTCGAGGCGGCGCTTGAGACGCTCGATGAAGGCCAGATCGGGGCCGAGGTCGTCGCGTCGCGCTACGGGTTCCACATCATCCGGCTGGATGCCCGGGCGCGGGGCGAGGTGCTGCCCTTCGAGGCCGTGCGCGGCCCGATGCTGGCGGCGCAAGAGAAAGCCGCCTGGATGCGCGCCTCGCGGCGCTTCATCGCAGGGCTGGCGGATGCCGCAGAGGTGACCGGGATCACCCTGCAAGCCGCTTGACGACAGCTGAACCAACATCGGAAGGTCCCAAGGGCACGCGCAGGGGCCTTCCACCCAGACTTGATGCACGAGGACTGCCAGATGGCGATACGGATCGGATATGTCAGCGAAACGGGGCGCGGGGCCAGCGATGTGATCCTGGCCGAGGTCGCGGCCTTGCTGGCGGCCGAAGGTGTCCGGCTGGCGGGCACCGTGCAGTCGAACACCGAACGCCCCGACCGGGCGCATTGCGACATGGATGTGCAGGTGCTGCCCGATGGCCCGTCGTTCCGGATCAGCCAGGATCTGGGCAACCACTCGCGCGGCTGCCGTCTGGATCCGGGTGCGCTGGAACAGGCGGTGGTGGCGGCGACAGACCGGCTTGAGGGCGCCGAGGTGCTGATGGTCAACAAGTTCGGCAAGCTCGAATCCGAAGGTCGTGGCTTCTGCGCCCTGATCGCCGAGGCGCTGTCGCGGGGGATCACGGTGCTGGTCGGTGTGAATGGCCTGAACCGCCCGGCGTTCGAGGCGTTCTGCGACCACCTTGCCGAACCCTTGGGCAATGACCCCCTCCGGATCGCGTCCTGGGTTCTGTCCACCCGCGACAAGGCTGCCGCCTGACGGGCAGGGCCGGAAGGCTTCGGCAGAGGGAACAATTCAGCATCTCCCGCGGTTCGGTTTCAGACCGCAGGTGGCCGCAGGCCCACCAAAAGGGGGAGGATTGAAGGATGAGCCAACCGGAACAAGACCTGACACGTCAGGTGCGCCGCCACCGCGGACCGATCTTCGGCATCGTGATCGTCGTGCTGCTGGTCGTTGGAGTCTTCCTCTGGTGGGTCGGATACGAGGTGGACGGGGCCGGCCCGACGTCTTCGGCCGAACAGACCGAAGGACAGGTGTCGCCCACCGCGCCCGCGCCTTCTGCCGCGCCGGACCAACCCGGTGGCGCGCCCGCCCCCTCCACTGCGGCGCCCTGAATGCGTCTGCCGGGAAGGCGCGCCTCATGACCCAAGGTTTGGTGAACGGATCGCCGGGGCCGCCACGCGGCATCTCTGCATCGACATGCAGCGCGTCTTCAGCCACGGATCCTGGGAAATCCCCTGGATGAGGGCCGTCCTGCCGCGTATTTCGCGGATTTGTGCCCGCCATGCGTCGGCGACGATTTTCACTCGCTTCATCCCGCACGAAAGCCCCGAAGACGCGGAAGGCACCTGGCGGCGGTATTATGATCGCTGGTCGGAAATGACCCGCGCCCGGATCGACCCGACCGGCTTGAACTGATGCCCGAACTGGCGGGGTTCGTTCCGCCCGCGCGCATCTTCGACAAGAAGGTCTATTCGCCCTGGATGGACGGCCGGCTGGACCTGTGGCTGACCACGGCGGGCACCGATTGTGTTGTCGTGACCGGGGGCGAAACCGACATGTGCGTCCTGGCGACCGTTCTTGGGGCGGTGGATCGGGGTCTTCGGGTGATCCTGGTTGCAGATGCGGTCTGCAGTTCGGTGGATGACACCCATGACGCGACGATGGAGCTTTACCGGAAACGCTTCGGCGTCCAGATCGAGACGCTGAGCACCGAGGCGCTTCTCGACCTTTGGCCGCGGACGCGCGATGTGGTGGCCAGGGGGGCGAACACCCCGGAGTGATGTCGTGGCAGCAGGTTTTTGGGAACCACTTGCGCTGTCCGCACGTTGGCGCAGTTGACTGTGGCCCCGTGGCCACCTCCAGCGAGAACGCCATGTGGTCCAAAATCCTGCAATTCCGCCTCTCCCGTTTGATCAAGAAGGGCAGCCTTGTCATCGTTCATCCAGATCAGAGCGCTGTCCGGTTCGGAGCCGGAGAGCCCGAGATCACCGTCCGGGTGGTCGACCCGGCCGTGCTGCGGCAACTGGTCCTGAATCCCGAACTCGCCTTGGGCGAGGGCTATACCGACGGGCAGTTGACGGTAGACGATGATGATATCTACGGCCTTCTGGCACTGTTGATGGAGAACCAGCCCGACTACCGGATGATCGGCAGTCCACGGCTTGACCGCATCCTGCATTCGACCCAGCAGCGGCTTCAGCAATACAATCCCGCCCGTCGGTCACGGAACAATGTGGCCCATCACTATGACCTGTCGAACGACTTCTTCCGGTTGTTCCTGGACCGTGACCTGCAATATTCCTGCGCTTATTTCCCCCGCCCCGACGCGACGCTGGAAGAGGCGCAGGCCGCCAAGAAGGCGCATATCGCGGGCAAGCTGCTGCTGAAGCCCGGGATGCGGGTTCTGGACATCGGCTGCGGCTGGGGCGGGCTGGCGCTGATGCTGGCGCGCGATCATGGTGTCCATGTCACGGGGATCACGCTGTCGACCAACCAGCACCGGCTGGCGACCGAAAGGGCCGAACAGGCCGGGCTGTCGGACCGGATCGACTTCCGGCTTGCCGATTACCGCAGCGTCGAAGGCAGGTTCGACCGGGTCGTGTCGGTCGGCATGTTCGAACATGTTGGCGTCCCGCAATACGACACCTTCTTCCGCGTGGTCCGCGACCGGTTGACCGAAGACGGGGTGGCCATGATCCACACCATCGGCCGCGCCGCGCCACCGGCCAGCACCGGCCCCTGGATTCGCAAGTACATTTTCCCCGGCGGCTATGTCCCCGCCTTGTCGGAAGCGATGTGCGCCGTTGAACGGCAGGATCTTTGGCCCACGGATATCGAGGTCTGGCGGCTGCATTACGCCGAAACCCTGCGCCACTGGCGCGCGCGTTTCGAGGACAATCTGGATGCGGTCCGGGCCATGTATGATGACCGTTTCTGCCGCATGTGGCGGTTTTACCTGATCGCGTCCGAACTTTCGTTCCGGCTGGGCCGGCAGGTGGTGTTCCAGCTCCAACTGGCCCGCCAGCAGGACGCGGTCCCGCTGACCCGCGATTACCTTTACCCGTCGCAGGAAGTCGCCGTAAGCACGAAAAAAATCCGCCAGGTCGTCTGACCCGGCGGATAGAAGCGAGGGCGGAAGTTGGCCTCAGGCCGCCAGCGCCTGCTGGTTGATCGATCCTTCGGCAAGATCGCTCAACGATTTGTCGGTATCCTCTTCCTCGGCCAGCGTCTGCTTCAGAAGCGCGAGGATCTCTTTCTGGCCCATCAGCTTGGCCCAGGTGCAAAGCGTGCCGTAGCGGGTGATCTCGTAATGCTCCACCGCCTGCGCGGCGGCCAGAAGGCCCGCATCAAGTGCCGAACTGCCCTTGTAATCTTCAAGGATTTCCTGGCCTTCCTCAAGAATGCCGTCGATCGCCGGGCAGGTCTTGCCCTGCGCCCGCTTGCCCATCAGATCGAAGACCTGTTGAAGGCGTTCCACCTGGACCTCGGTCTGTTCGAGGTGCTTTTCGAACGCGGCGCGCAGATCGCCCGATTTGGCGCCGCGGATCATCTTGGGCAGGGCACGCAGGATCTGGCGTTCGGCATAGTAGATGTCGCGCAGACCTTCGTGGAAAAGGTCTTCCAATGTCTTGGTCTTCATCTCGATCTCCATGGTTGGTCTGTGCATCCGCGGTGCGGAAAGGTGATTTCGCGATATGGGAGAGGGAGGGATCGGGGGGCAAAGCCGCCCCCCGACCGATCAGTCAGCGGTTCCGCCAGCCGCGACGCGCGGCTTCCGAATGGCCTTCCGGGTCGCCGAACCAGCCGCCCTGGCCACGGTCGCTGCTGTAGTCGTCGTCCCGCGAACGGGACCGCGACGAATACCGGCGGTCATCGTCGTCATAGCGCGAGGACGACCGCGAACCGCCGCCGTTCCCGCGATGTTCCCAGCCCAGGCGCGCGGCTTCGGAATGGCCTTCAGAATCGCCGAACCAACCGCCTTGGCCGCGATCGCTGCTGTAGTCGTCATCCCGCGACGACCGCGACGAATAACGACGATCGTCGTCATCGTCATAGCGAGAAGACCGCAAATACGACGAACGGCGGTCGTCATCGTCATAGCGCGACGAAGACCGCGAGCCGTTTCCGCTATCATCGCGGTGTTCCCAGCCCAGGCGCGCGGCTTCGGAATGGCCTTGCGGGTCCCCGAACCAGCCGCCCTGTCCGCGGTCACGGCTATAATCGTCATCGCGCGACGAACGCGAAGACATGCGGCGGTCATCGTCATCACGACGCGAGCTCATCCGCGAACCACCGCGATCATCGCTCATGAAACGGCCATACCGATCGCGTTCCGGCATGTCGTCATTGCGCGAACGCGAAGAACGGCGATCACCGTCGTCGTCACGGGAATAGCCACGCGAACCGCCCAAAGACCGACGGCCGCGATCATCATCGTCGCTCATGAAGCGACCATATTCGTCTCTTTCGCGATAGTTGGAATTCCTGTTCATCTGGGTTCTCCAATGTTGAGAAGCGCGGGCTTGGGTGGTGATGGCCCGCCGCCGGGTTCAGAACCGGCAGTTCTGTCGATTGTTCCTGATGGGCTGTGGAAACTGCCTTGAGCGGAAGGCATTTTCCTGCCGCTCGATCGGTCTGAAAGGGCCGGTCCAAAAGGTCGCCGGCCCGATGTCGCTGGATCAGTGCGGATCAGCTTTTCTTGGTGCTCGAACTGTCGTCATGCTTGCCGGATTGCTGGCTGCCTGACTGGCTGTGGGTCTGGTTTTGGCCTTGCGTCTGCTGGCCGCCGGCGCCTTTGCGGTTCTTGCGCCAGTCGTCGAAATCGCTGTCGAATTTCTGCTGCTTCTCGGCGTTGTAGGCGTGATAGTCCTCGTCGTAGGAGCTCATCTTGCGATTGCGCCAATCGTGGTAGTTCGGATCATGCATGTGCTGGCCATTGCCGGACTGGGATCCGTAGCTGCCCGAGGCGTATTGCCCCGAATACTGCATGCCTTGCGATCCCTGACCTGCACCGGCGTGTTGACCATACATGCCCTGACCTTGCTGGCCGTATTGGCCTTGCTGGCCGTATTGGCCCTGTCCAGGGTGGTTCTGGTTGTGCTGGCCCCACTGGTCGACTTGGCCCTGACCTTGGCCGTAACCCTGACCGTATTGGCCCTGGCCCCCGAAGTTGCTGGGGTGCTGGCCGCCGCCCGCATAGACGCTCTGGCCCGACAGCGGTTGCCCAAAACTTGTGCCCTGGCTGCCCTGCCAGTTGCTGCCTTGGCCATAGTTGCCATGGTTTTCATACTCGCCCTGGCCATAGCCCTGGCCCGCGCCGCCCGGATACCGGCCATAGCCGTACTGCGCACGTCCTTGGCCCCAGCCGGTATTGTAGTCACTTTCGCCATAGCCGCGCGAACCGTAGCGACCGCCAGAGCCTTCGTATTCATCCGACCAACGACCGCGGGACCGGTCGCCGCGGCTGCTCAGTTCATCCTGATAGCCACCGCGGCCATAGGATTCGTCGTCACGCGACCGACTACGCCAATCGCCCTGGCCACGCCCGCCACGCAGGCCGCGGTCGTCATCGCGCTCGCTGCTGATGCTGCGGCGCATGCGGTCGTCGTCTTCGTCATATCTGCTGGGCATCTCTCTCTCCAATGTTGACGATGCCGGACGGTCAGGCCGACCTTCGGCCCCCATCGCGGCCCGGCAGCGTCACAAACTGAAGGAAAGGCACTATGTTCCAGCCCCGCGCACCGAAGCGTGGGGCGGAGTGCGAATTTCCGCGCGGACGGCTTTACGCCTTCTGGCTGTCCGACGGTTTGTCCGGGGTGGGGCAGGCGGCCGACTTCCGTCCCGCAAGCGCATCGCCAAGCGCAAGCGCCAGCTGGCGGATGCGGTCCGGCACGTCTTCGGCTGAAATCGACTCCAGCAGATCCTGCGCTGCCTTGCGCAGCATGGCGTCCTGTTCTGGATGTGTTTCGGCCATAGAGACGTTCCAATGGTGGCGGTTTATATTTTTGAATTAGCGCACTTTAGCGGAAATGACAGGGGCAAGGTATCGCTTCTGCCGTTTTCACGCATGTGGCTGTCGCAAATCAGAAACAATCGGGCGGGAACTCGTCAGCCGTTCAGGAATTGGTTTGTAACGACCGAGGGGCATTTTCCTTCCGAAAAAGGGAGCATCCCATGCCAGTCTCACTTGTGAAACCCGATCACGCGTTTGCTGACCCGGCTTTACGGCGCCCCGGTCGGATCGTCCGTCGGTCGGTGGTGGTCGCGGACCCCACCCGGCCGGGTGATCCCGCGCCGGGGCCGAACCCCAATCCTGCCCCCGATCCGGCACCGACCCCGGATCCAGCGCCCGATCCCGGCACACCCGCCCCCGGCCAGCCGGGGCCGGGGAAGCCCGGTCCGATCGCGCCGCCCGACATGCCTGATCCGAAACCGGGCCCGATGCCGCCGCCGGAAACCGATCCGCAGCCGATCCCTGCACATGACCCGCCGGGATCTGTGCCGCCGGTCTGGAGCCATCAGGCCATGCTGGAAATCGTGTTGGGGCAGATCTCGGGCGACCGTCTGTAGAGCAGATGTGAAAAGGGGCGGCTCTTCCAGCCGCCCCCGGTTTTTCGGTGTTACTTGGTGTCCACGATCTTGCAGAGCTCGACGAGGTTCGCGTGGCTCACGCCTGCCATGTCGGCTTCGCTCGTGCCGGTCGCGGTGGTGCTGCTGCCGGTCGTGGTCGTGGTCGTGGTCGAACTGGTGGAGCCAGAGGCGCCCATTTCTGCCTTCACCGTTGCGCAATCCTTCAGGACCATGTCCTTGTCTTCCTGCGACAGGTTGGTCCAGGCCGCGCGGATATCGGTTTCCGATTTCAGGGTCGACATGGTGCTGTCGGTGAAAATACCGGTCTTGATCGTGTCCTTCCATTCCTGACCGACCTTGGCATCGGTGCTGGTGGTCTGGGCAAAGGATGCGGTTGCAAGGAATATGGCCGCAACCGGCGTGAACAACGTGAATTTCCTCATGGGTCTTCTCCTGTTTCAGGTGTGGTAAAACGGCCGGAGCGACCGGCTGCCGGATGGGCAACCCCCTTGGGAGCCCCCGCGACCGGCCTGCAACCTGTCCAGCGCCGGAATGTTCCGCATCACGCGGGGCGGCACGTCACAATGTGGCGGAACTCCGCTTTGGCGGGTGCTGGAACCGTCCAGGTGGCGGAACTGGAATCGGGAACTTGCGTTGAAAGGCATGACCGACATCCCCGAAGACACCATCGCCCAGATTGTGGAGCTAATCCCCCGTTTGCGGGCCTATGCGCGTGTCCTGACGCGAGATCGGACCGACGCCGACGATCTGGTGCAAGAGACGCTGACGAAGGCCATCGCCAAGGTGGACCTGTTCCAGCCCGGCACCATGCTGCGCGCCTGGCTGTTTACCATCATGCGCAACACGTTCTTCACCGACGTGCAGAAGCGCAAGCGCGAACAACCGGGCGCTGCCGACTGCGTGTCGGGTCTGGTGGTCTGCCCGCCCACGCAGGAATCGCACCTGATGCATGTGCAACTGATGGCCGCGATCAACCGCCTTCCGGTCCATTATCGGGAAATGCTGGTTCTTGTCGTCGTGCTTGGCGAAAGCTACGAGGACGCGGCGCAGATCTGCGGCTGTGCGGTAGGAACGGTCAAAAGCCGGGTGAACCGCGCCCGCGCGAAGGTGATCGAGGATCTGGAACGGCTGTCCGACCCCGAAAGTCCAAGCCCCGTCGAGGTGCGCCGGGACGGCACCGACGCCTGACCACGGCCGGAAGCCCGGCTGCGGCCAATTGCGAAAGGATCAGCGGTTCTTGTTGTCCTGCTGGGTCTTGTTCTGATCGGGCTGGCGACCGCGCTGGTCGGTCTGGCTGCCGTGCTGCCCACCTTGGTGCTTGGTGTCGGACTGGTTCTGTTGCTGCTGCCGATTCTGTTTCGGCTGGTGCTTGTCACCGGGTTTGCCGGGTTGGTTCGGTTGCATCTTGAGACTCCCTCAGTGCGGCGTGATGCCGAGCGGTTGAACCGGGACGAACGGGCTTTGTTCCCGCCGAAAGCGGCAGACGGAACAATCCAGATGCCAAGGGGTTCGGTTCATTCAACCAATGGAACAGCCGGGGGCGCCATGACCTCATCCTTCTGGATCGCCGTCATTGTGACGGGGCTTGCCGCCGCGGTATTGTCGGGCCTCACGCTGATGACGCTGGCGCTTGTGAAAGACCGCTCACCGGTTGCGCCGTTCAACGCCACCAGCCAATGGATCTTCGGGCCAAGGGCCGCTGCCGTTTCCGACGTGCGGCTGGCCGAAACGGGTGTGGGGCTTGGCACCCAGGTCGCCTCGGCCATTCTCTGGGGTGGGGTGATGGTGGTCGCCGTGCAGATGACGGGCATTACCGGGACCGGAGCGACCATCCTTCTGGGCTTGGGCGTCGCCGCCTTGGCCCTGATCCTTGACTACGGCCTTCTGCCGCGCCGGATCAGCCCGGGCTGGCATCTGGTGCTGCCCTGGTGGGCGGTGGTCGTCGGCTTCGTGGCGCTGGGCCTTGGACTGGGCCTTGGCGCGGCAGGCTCCGTCGGGGCGGGATAAGGGTCAGAACCCGCCTTCGTCCTGCTGCCAGGGCCGGACAAGGTTGCCAAAGCGCGTAAAGCGGCCCTCGAAGCTCAACTCGACCGTGCCGATGGGGCCGTGGCGCTGCTTGCCAAGGATCACCTCGGCCTTGCCATGCACGCGTTCCATGGTTTCCTGCCACTTGGCCATGGCTTCCAGATTGTCTTCACCGGGCTTTTCGCGTTCCTTGTAGTATTCGTCGCGGTAGACGAACATCACCACGTNNGACAGTTGCGGGCGCTTGTCCTCGCGGTTCTCGACCTGACGGCTCAGCTGCGAAAGCGCGATCACCGGGATGTTCAGTTCCTTGGCGATGGCCTTCAGGCCTTGGGTGATTTCCGACACTTCCTGCACGCGGTTTTCGCCCTTGCCGGTGCCGCGCACCAGCTGCAGATAGTCGATCATCAGAACGTCCAGCCCATGCGTCCGTTTCAACCGCCGGGCGCGGGCGGCCAACTGGCTGATCGGCAGGGCGGGTGTGTCGTCGATATAAAGCGGGCAGCTTTCCAGCGCCTTCGCGGCCTCGACAAAACGGCGGAATTCGGCTTCGGTCATGTCGCCGCGGCGGATCTGTTCGCTGGGCACTTCCGACGCTTCGGAGAGGATCCGCGCCGCAAGCTGTTCCGATGACATCTCGAGGCTGTAGAACCCCACCACGCCGCCTTCCACCGCACCCTCGCTGCCATCGGGCAGTTGGCCGCGCTTGTAGGCCTTGGCGATGTTGAAGGCGATGTTGGTGGCCAGCGAGGTCTTCCCCATCGAGGGACGACCGGCAAGGATGATCAGGTCGGACTTGTGCAGCCCGCCCATCTTCTTGTCGAGGTCGATGAGGCCGGTCGAGATGCCTGCAAGCCCGCCGTCCCGCTGGTAGGCGGCGTTGGCGGTCTGAACCGCTTCGGTCACGGCCTTCAGGAACGAGACGAAGCCCTTTTCCGCATGGCCCTGTTCGCCCAGCGTATAAAGCCGCTGTTCGGCGGCGACGATCTGTTCGCGCGGATCGTTGTCCACTTCGATCGTATGGGCGCGGGCCGCGATGTCCTGGCCCAGCTGGATCAACTCGCGCCGGACGGCCATGTCGTAGATCATCTGCGCATAATCCCGCGCCGCGAAGGCCGAGATCGCCGCGCCCGCCAGACGGGCCAGATAGGCCGGGCCGCCCAGTTCCTTCAGGCCCGCGTCATCCTCCAGATAGGCCTTCAACGTCACGGGCGAGGCAAGCGCGTTCTTCTGGATCTTGGCCACCGCGACTTCGTAGATCCGGCGGTGGACGGGTTCAAAGAAATGTTCGGCTCGGACCACCTGCGCAATCCGGTCGTAGATGTCGTTGTTGGTCAGGATCGCGCCCAGCAGTTGCTGCTCGGCCTCGATGTTATGCGGCAGAACCTCGGTTTCTGGCGGTGTGTCGACCGCGCGGATCTTGGCTATGTCGCTCACTTTGTCCCCCATGGCTGGCGAAAGGGGATAGGCCCCAATGCGGCCGGACGCAAATTGTATAATCCTGTGGATGGGCCTGTGGGAAGGCCCGGAGGGCCGCAAGATGCTGTGGCGACCCTCGTCCGTCCTGCCAGAACCGGGTAAAAGGCCCGGTCCCCGCAGTTATTTGCCGACGCTGGCGGGGCCGGCTCAGGCGGGTTTCCGCGCGTCCTGCCAGGCGCGGGGGTCTTTCAGGAAGCTTTCGACCTCCGACAGGGTGGCGGCATCGAAGGCCCCCGAGGCGCGGGCCTCGGCCAGGACATCCCACCAGGTGCAGAGATGATGGAGCTTGACGCCATGCGCGGCCAGCCGGTCGGTCGTCTCGGGGAAGATGCCGTAGTAGAAGATCACCGCCGTATGGCCGCAGGTGGCCCCGGTTTCGCGGATCGCATCGACGAAGGACAGCTTCGAGCCGCCATCGGTGGTCAGATCCTCGACCAGAAGCACGCGTTCACCTTCGGACATCGCGCCCTCGATGCGGGCATTGCGGCCGTAGCCTTTCGGCTTCTTGCGCACATAGGTCATCGGCAGGGCCAGCCGTTCGGCCACCAGCGCGGCAAAGGGAATGCCCGCCGTCTCGCCGCCCGCGATGTTGTCGAAGGCCTCGAACCCCGCCTCGCGCATGACGGTGATGGCCAGGAAGTCCATCAGCGTCGAGCGGATCCGCGGGTAGGAAATCAGCTTCCGGCAATCGATATAGGTCGGCGAGGGCAGGCCCGAGGCCAGCGTGAAGGGCGTCTCGGCGTTGAAATGCACCGCCTTGATTTCCAGAAGCGCCCGCGCCGTCAGCCGGGCGATTTCGTCTTTCGGGGGGAAGCTGGTGGGGATCATCGGCGGTCTACCTTTCGGGAATGCGGTTTCTTCTTTGCGCAAATACTCCCGCCGGAGGCAAGGACGGATGGGCCGGGAGCCTCCGGCGGGAGTATTTTGGACAAAGAAGAAGGATCAGTCGCGGACATGCCAGAAGACGGGGAAGCCCGGATCGAAGACGGTCACGGGCCCCGCGCCGGTGTTGATCTTGGCCGGCGGCGTGAAGGGGGCATCGCGCTTTTCCAGCGTCAGGCGGGCTTCGGTCAGCGGTAGGCGGTAAAACGCCGCGCCGTGGAGCGAGGTGAAACCCTCCAGCCGGTGAAGCGCGCCTTCCTCTTCGAAGACATGCGCGAGAAGCGGCAGGGTGTTGGTGGCGGTGAAGCAGCCCGCGCAGCCGCAGGCATGTTCCTTCAGCGCGTCGACATGTGGGGCGCTGTCCGTGCCCAGGAAGAACCGCGCCTCGCCGCTGGTGGCGGCCGCGCGCAGGGCGAGGCGGTGTTCTTCGCGCTTGGCCACGGGTAGGCAGTAGTAATGCGGCTTGATCCCGCCCACGAGGATGTGGTTGCGGTTGATGATCAGGTGGTGGGTGGTGATCGTGGCGGCGAGGTCGTCGCCTTGCGCCCGGGCATAGGCGACGCCGTCGCGGGTGGTGATATGTTCCATGACTACCCGCAGGCCCGGTGTCCGGCGGCGCAGCGGATCAAGGACGGTGTCGATGAACACCGCCTCGCGGTCGAAGATATCGACGGACGCTGTCGTCACTTCGCCATGGACGCAAAGCGGCAGGCCGATTTCGGCCATGCGTTCCAGTACGGCGCGGACCTTGTCGAAATCGCGAACCCCCGAGGCCGAATTGGTCGTGGCCCCCGCCGGATAAAGCTTCACGGCCTTGACGAGGCCCGAAGCTGCGGCAGTGGCAACGTCGTCGGGATCGGTGTCTTCGGTCAGGTAAAGGGTCATCAGCGGTTCGAACGCCGCGCCTTCGGGCAGGGCGGCAAGGATCCGGTCGCGGTAGGCCGTTGCTTCGGCGGCCGTCACAACCGGCGGGACCAGGTTCGGCATGATGATGGCGCGGGCGAAATGCCGGGTGGTTTCCGGCAGGATTCCTTCCAGCATCGCGCCGTCGCGCAGGTGCAGGTGCATGTCGTCGGGGCGGCGAAGGCTGAGCGTCTGGGTCATGGGTGCGCCCTACAGCAAAAACCGCCGCCGATCCAGTGGCCGGACTTATGCTGCGACGCAGAATCAGCTATGCTTGCGCGCAGGATCATTGGAGCAGGTTGATCATGGCGCGCGGGGTTTTTCCGATCCACGAGATGATGCGGGTTTCCGTCTCGGCGGGCATGATGATGATCGAGGCGCAAACCGTCATCACCATGCGGTTATGGGGCATGGCGGGGCTTTGGAACCTTGGGCCGGGTGAAAACCAGCTCATGTGGCAGGAGAAGGCCCAGGCCGCGCAGCAAAGCGGACAGGCGGCGGCGCGGGCGATGCTGAAGGGCGCTACTCCGGGGCAGGTGGCGCTTGCCGCGATCCAGCCGGTCCGGCGCAAGACCAAGGCCAATGTGAAGCGGCTGGTCCGGCGCGGGCCGGTCAAGGAAAGCTGACCCCCCCGGGGAATTGATCTTTGACCGGCCCGGGTCCGATAGTGGGGCCGGGCAAAACGATGGAGGATGCCATGACGTCGGTTACCGGTTCCTGCCAGTGCGGCGCCGTCCGCTATGAGGCCGAGGCCTCGCTTGACCATCCTGTCAGCTGCAATTGTTCGCGCTGTCAGCGGCTGGGGGCGGTGCTGGTGTTTACCCCGAAGGAAAAGTTCCGGCTGCTGTCGGGGGCGGAATCGCTTTCGGAATACCTTTTCAACCGCAAGGTCATCCGCCACCAGTTCTGCAAGACCTGCGGGATCGAGCCCTTCGCCTATGGGGCGATGCCCGATGGAACCGAGGTGGTGGCGCTGAACGTCAACTGCATGGAAGGGGTAGACCCCCGTGCCTTGACGCCAACCTTGCACGATGGCCGGTCCGCCTGAGGCGGAGCCTTGCCTGCGCAGCCGCGGGCGGCCTTGCCGAAGCCCGCAGGCTCGCGCAGTCTGGCATCATCGGCAACAAGGACAAATGGGGGACGACCCATGACAGCTAGAGGCAAGGGCATGGTGATCGCGCTGGCGGCTTTGGCCGCCTGCACGAACGATCCGGGATTCACCGGCGTTGGCGGCATGAACGAGGCGGAAGCGAGCGAGGTCGCGCAGTGTCGCTATGTGACCGACCTGCGGATGACGCCCGGGGTCTATGGTCCGCTGTTGGCAGAGCAGGGCCTGCGCTATGCCCGCAACAAGATCATGGCCGATGCGCAGCGTTCGGGCGCGGATACGGTGGTCTTTGACAAGGTGGCGCCGGGCAGTGATGTCTACGAGCTTCACGGCGTCGCCTATCGCTGCCGGGGCTGACGCACTGGCTTGTGGCCGGGTGGAAAGCATGTAACCGTTTCAATTCAATGATTCCGGTCCATGCGGCCAGTTTCCCTTGGTTAAGACGGGGAGTTTCGAGTGCAGACATTGATGTTCGCCTGTCGCCAGAACCGGAAGCATCAGCCGGCAGGCGGAAGGTTCGCGCTTGTCGTGTTCGCCGCTCTCGCCTTCCCACTGCCGGTGTTTTCGGAATGCCTGACGCGCGATGATCTGGCCAAGGGACTGCGGGCCACCTATCTGGACGGATCGGTGGTCGATTACCTATCAGAAGGCGACGACCTTGTCCGGGTGACCGAAACACCCGACGAGAAGGCGCCGCAGGCTGTCAGGTTCCTCAGCCGTTATGGCGTCTACGACCTGAAGGCGCAGGGGCTGATCGACGGGACGCCGCAGCCCGATCAGGTGCTGGAATACAGCTACAGCGATCCCGATGGAAAAGAACCGCCGCGGCCCGATCCGGGGACGGTCTGGCTGGGGCATTCGACGACCACCTATGTCGATGGCGCGACCGATGGCGCGGTGGCGGTGATGGTCTTCGGGCAAGAGGGCAAGGTTCGTCTGGGCGACTGCGATTATGCCGTGGTTCCTGTCACCGCAAGCTATCTGGCGGGGGAAAGCTGGACGTCGCAGGATTATGATTGGCTGCCCGAACTGGGCATCGGCATCCTGACCCGCCGCGAAGGGTCCGAGGCGGCGCGGCCTTCGGCCTACAAGGTCACGGGGCTTGTCCGGAAGCAACCCTGAACGTCCCGCGATCCGCCTGCCTTCGGGGGCGGCGAGAGGTCAGACGAGGCTTATGGGAAGGCGTTCGCCCACGCGGGCGAGTTGCAGTTCGATTTCGGTCAGGCGGATTTCGAATTGCGGCTGGTTCAGCCGCTTGACCGCGTTCCGCGCGACCAGACCGGCCATGATCATGCGGCCTTCGTTGTCAAGCTTGCTGAGCAGGTTCTTGATATAGGGCGGATAATTGCGCCGCGCCCGGTAGAAGGTGCGAAACAGCGTCCGGTCCAGCGTGCCCATCGCCGCGGCCTGCAGGACCGACGGCAGCACCCGCATTCCTTCCAGCGCGGCGGCGGCATCGCGGCCAAGGCTCCGGCAGGGCAGGAGCGTGACATGGGACCGGGCGAACAGCGCGGCATGCATCGAATCGAGCGTCTGTTCGGGATCGTAGATCACGAAGACAGAGGCGGCGCCTTCGATCATGTCGGGGGCATAGCCGTAGCGATCATCAAACGAGGTGCGGCGCATTTCCGGCCAGCGCGGATCCCAGCCGGTAAGCGCGGGATCGAGCGTCGCCTGCGGCTGGACCGCCACCACGACCGAGCCGGGCGCCGCAACGGAAAAGGCCGCCGCCCCATAGCCGCACATGCCCGAGCCGTAGAACAGCACGGTGTCGAAGGCGTCGAAGAAACAGTCGTCGACCAGCCGGTCGAAGAAGGCATAGACGGATGGATCGCGGAACCAGGTCGGGCCGTCCGCGATCAGGCAAAGATGCGACCAGCCCCGGTTGCGGGCGATGGAAAGGCCGTAAGGCAGCTGATCGACCTGATTGCGGCGGATGGTCGGAACGGTTTCGAAGGTGACCAGCAGCGTTGAGGACCCCTTGCAATAGAGGGATGCATGGTCATCGCTCAAACGCTCGAAGGAGCCCTGTTCATCCCCGATCCGCCGAAGTCTCTCGAACCACGCGGCACCGGAAAGCGACCGAAGATCGGTCAGCTCCGCACCAGTACTTTTCATCTTCACCCCACCGCCGGATCACACACCCATGATGCAGCGCGGGAAGTAAGACATGGGACGGCAGGGAAAGTCTAGAAGGTTGTTAAGAAATCAAACCGGCGAGGTGGCAAAAATATCTATGGATGGTGTTTGGCTTGGCCAATTTTCCCTATTGGTGGTGTTTGTCCCATGCTTGGGAACAACACCGCCGGAATGTCGCTTGACCTTGTCCTGCCGGAGACAGTGAAGCCTCCGGCGGGGATATTTTGCAAAAGGAGAATGCCTCAGATCTTCATCTTCTTGAAGATGAATTCCGGGATGTGGCGGATGATGAGCATGATGTAGCGCCAGAAGAAGGGCGTGTAGATCACGTTCTTGCGGCGGGTCACGGCGCGGGCGATGTCGTCGGCCACCTTTTCGGGGCTGGCCACAAGGAACAGGCCGGGCAGGCCCCATGTCATCGCGGTATCGACGAAGCCGGGCTTCACGGTCACGACATGGCCACCGGCCCGGGTCAGGCGGTTCCTGAGGCCGGAGAGGTAGGTGGCGAAGCCCGCCTTGGCGGCGCCGTAGACGTAATTGCCGATGCGCCCCCGGTCGCCCGCGACCGAGCCCACGCCGACGACGGTGCCGCCGCCGCGACGCTCCATTTCCGGGGCCAGGAGTTGCAGGAAGCGGGCAGGGCCGGTGAAGCTGTCGGTCACGGTGCCGTCGATGAGCGCCGGGTCGGCGTCGATCAGCGCCTGTTCGGGCATGGAGCCCACGAAGACCGCAGCCGAAAGCGTGCCCTCTTCGGCGCGCAGGCGGTCGATCAGGGCATCGAAGCCCGACGGATCGCGGGCGTCGAAGCTGACGGCCTCGGCAATCCGGGCGCCGCGCAGGTGGCAGTCGCTGGCAAGGGCGGCCAGGTCTTCGGCATCGCGGCCCGCCAGAAGGACGCCATCGCCCTGGCCTGCCACGCGGCGCGCGAAGGCCCGCGCCATCGAGGAGGTGGCGCCAAGGATGATCCAGGTATTCGTCATGATCCGCTCCGCAGTTTCAGGCGGCGGATCATGTCTGTCGCAAGCCGCGCTTCGGGGTCGGCCTGCGTCACGACGCCCAGCCAGTCCTGGTGTTCGGGATACATGGCGCGCACATCGGTGCCGCGCGCCAGGCTGTCCTTGGCAAAGTAAAGCCGTCCGCCTGCCGCAACGGTCATGTCTTCGAGGCGCTTGATCAGTTCGCGCGCCTCGGCCCGGTTGGGGAAATCGACGGCGAGGGTATAGCCCTCCATCGGGAAGGAAAGGTAGCCCGCGCGGCCTTCGGACATGCGTTTGAGGACGGCAAGCGGGGAGGCCAGGCCCGAGCCCGCGACGGTTTCCAGCATCGCCCGCAGCGCCGGCGCCGAGGCGATCGGCACCACGCATTGGAACTGGTGGAAGCCGTGCTTGCCGTAAAGCTTGTTCCAGTCGTGGATCTTGTCGAGCGGGAAGAAGAAATCCCCGATCGGGCGGACCACGGTGCGGCCGGTCAGCGGCACGCGGCGGAAATAGGCCTCGTTGAAGGCGCGGACGATGGGTTTCGACAGCGCGAAGCGCGGCGCGGTGAAGGGGACCTTGCGGAATTTCTCGCGCTGGGGGACGAGGCCCGCGTTCGTCTCGCCTTCCTCAAGGATGCCGCGGCCCAGGGTCTTGCCTTTGGCGGTCGCGTCGATCCAGCCGACGGTATAGGTCGCGGTCGAGGCGTCAAGCAGCGCCAGGTGTTCGTCCCAGCCCTCTACCCGGCGTTCGGTCACCATCATGATGTCGCCCTTGCACGGCTGAAGGCGGATCGCGGCCGAGACGATGACCCCGGTCTGGCCAAGCCCGCCCGCGGTGGCGCGGAACAGGTCGGGCGTGGCCTCGGGCGTGACGGTGATGGTCTGGCCATCGGGCTGGCGCAGCAGGATCGAGACGACGTGCTGGCAGAAGCTGCCCGCGACGTGGTGGTTCTTGCCGTGGACGTCCTGCGCGATGCAGCCGCCCACCGTGGCAAAGCCGGTGCCGGGCATC
>DJWG01000032.1:0-2466 GCA_002440945.1 Rhodobacteraceae bacterium UBA6236
CCTTCGACAAGATCTGCTACATCGGTTGCGGCGTGACCACCGGCATCGGCGCGGTCATCAACACCGCCCAGGTCGAGATCGGCGCCAAGACGGTGGTCTTCGGTCTGGGGGGCATCGGGCTCAACGTCATCCAGGGTTTGCGGATGGCGGGGGCCGACATGATCATCGGCGTCGACCTGAACAACGACAAGAAGGCCTGGGGCGAACGCTTTGGCATGACCCATTTCGTCAATCCGACCGAAATCGACGGCCCCGTTGTCCAGCATATCGTCAACATGACGAAGACCCCCTTCGACCAGATCGGCGGCGCGGATTACAGCTTTGACTGCACCGGCAACGTCAAGGTGATGCGGGATGCGCTGGAATGCACGCACCGGGGCTGGGGGGTTTCCGTGGTGATCGGGGTCGCGCCCGCAGGGGCCGAGATCCAGACCCGCCCGTTCCAGTTGGTGACCGGCCGCGTGTGGAAAGGCACGGCCTTCGGCGGCGCGCGCGGCCGGACCGACGTGCCGAAGATCGTCGACTGGTACATGTCAGGCAAGATCGAGATCGACCCGATGATCACCCACATCCTGACATTGGACGAGATCAACAAGGGCTTCGACCTCATGCACAGCGGGGAATCGATCCGCTCGGTCGTGGTCTACTGAACCCTGGCGCGCGCCTTCGGGGGCGCGTCGGCATCCGTCCCCGTCGGCCCAAGGCCGATCCTGCCCCAGATCCCAAATGGCCCGGAACGCATCCCGCGTTCCGGTCGATTTCCTGTTTCAGGGCTTGGGCTTCCACTTGGGCGACCGCCAGCCCCCCACGTTCGGCGCCCATGCCTTCGGAATGCCTCAGGCGGATTTCCGCCTTTCCCATCAAGGGCCTGCACGGGTCATACTTTGGTCGCAAGCCCCGCGGTTCGCGTTGACAGAACTCTTTCCCGGTCGCTTCATAAGTAAGGAATAAGAGGACGGGACCCGCCCGTTCCGCCCTTGGGAGGGGGCGCGTTTCGGGGCCCATCCAAGGATTCACACCATATTTTCGCATCAGGGAGGATGACGATGAAGAATGGTATGTTGGGCCTGTTGACGAGCCTCTTGCTGTCTGCGGCCGTCCCGGCCATGGCAAATGACTCCGTCAAGGCCATCACCAGTGATGCCAAGCAATGGGGGATGCAGCTCGGGAATTACTCGGGCAACCGCTATTCGGAACTTGATCAGATCAACAAGGAAAACGTCGGCAAGCTGCAGGTCGCCTGGACCTTCTCGACCGGCGTCCTGCGCGGGCACGAAGGCTCGCCGCTGGTGATCGGCGACATCATGTATGTCCATACGCCCTTCCCGAACCTGGTCTACGCGCTTGACCTGAACAACGACGGCAAGATCCTGTGGAAGTATTCGCCCCAGCAGAAGCCGGACGTGATCGGCGTCATGTGCTGCGACACGGTCTACCGGGGCCTCGCCTATGCCGATGACACGATCTTCCTTCACCAGGCCGATACCACGCTGGTGGCGCTGGATGCCAAGACCGGCAAGGTGAAATGGTCGGTCGTGAACGGCGATCCCGCCAAGGGCGAAACGAACACCGCGACCGTCACCGTCGTCAAGGACAAGGTGCTGGTCGGGATTTCGGGTGGCGAATACGGCGTGCGCGGCCACATGACCGCCTACAACATCAAGGACGGCTCGATGGCCTGGCGGGCCTATTCGACCGGGCCGGACAAGGACATGCTGGTCGACCCGGAGAAGACCACCGCGCTTGGCAAGCCGATCGGCGTCGACAGCTCGCTCAAGTCCTGGGAGGGCGACCAGTGGCAGATCGGGGGCGGCACCACCTGGGGCTGGACGACCTATGACCCGGACCTGAACCTGATCTACTACGGCACCGCCAACCCCTCGACCTNNCCCGGCGACAACAAGTGGTCGATGACGATCATGGCCCGCGACCCCGACACCGGCATGGCCAAATGGTTCTACCAGAAGACCCCGCATGACGAATGGGACTACGACGGCGTCAACGAAAACATCCTGGCCGACATCGACATCGGCGGCCAGCCCCGCAAGGTCCTGGTGAACTTCGACCGCAACGGCTTTGGCTACACCCTCGACCGCGAAACCGGAGAGCTGCTGGTCGCCGAAAAGTATGACCCGGCAGTGAACTGGGCCTCCAAGATCGAGATGGACAAGAACTCCGACCAGTATGGCCGCCCGCAGGTCGTGGCGCAGTTCTCGACCGAACAGAATGGCGAAGACACCAACTCCACCGGCATCTGCCCGGCGGCGCTGGGGTCGAAGGACCAGCAGCCTGCGGCCTTCTCGCCGAAGACGAAGCTCTTCTATGTGCCCACCAACCACGTCTGCATGGATTACGAACCGTTCCGCGTTTCCTACGCTGCCGGTCAACCCTATGTGGGCGCCACGCTTTCCATGTATCCGGCGCCTGACAGCCACGGCGGCATGGGCAACTTCATCGCCTGGGACG
>DJWG01000032.1:2476-134055 GCA_002440945.1 Rhodobacteraceae bacterium UBA6236
TTGAAGGCTACCTGAAGGCCGTCGACTCCGAAACCGGCAAGGAACTTTACAAGTTCAAGACTCCCTCCGGGATCATCGGCAACGTCTTCACCTATGAACGGGGCGGCAAGCAATATGTCGGCGTGCTCTCGGGTGTCGGCGGATGGGCGGGCATCGGCATGGCCGCGGGCCTCACGAACCCGAACGAAGGTCTGGGCGCGGTCGGCGGCTACGCGGCGCTGGCGGATTACACGGCGCTTGGCGGGACGCTGACGGTCTTCAAGCTGCCGGACTGACATTTCCATGATGGTCCTGGCAACGCCGCCCTTCGGGGCGGCGTTCTCTTGCCGGCGGGACAGGGGCAAAGACCAGACTAAAGTTGCATTTGCCGCTCCGACTTGCCGGTCTAGGCTTTCTTCAAAGCTCTTTGGGAGGAGAGATCCATGAAAGCAGCCGCGCCGTACCTGGTGTTCGCCATCCTCGTCTCTGGTCCCGCGCTGGCCCAGACCCCGCCCAACACCGAGGCCGTGAAGAACGATGGCGTGCGCTGGTTCAACTCGGACGACGCGCCCACCTACAAGATCGGCGCGGACGGCACCGTGGATTGGCCGACCTTCTCGGGCTTCCGCCGCTATCATGCCGAATGCCACGTCTGCCACGGACCCGATGGCGAAGGATCAAGTTATGCCCCGGCGCTGAAGACCTCGGTCATGAACATGAACTATTACGATTTCATGGGTGTCGTCGCGGGCGGACGTGAAAACGTCAGCGCCGACCAGAACAAGGTGATGCCCTCCTTCGGCACTAACCGCAACGTCATGTGCTATCTTGACGACATCTACACCTACCTGCGCGCCCGCGGCACCGATGCGATCCCCCGCGGCCGCCCCGCCAAGAAGGAAGCCAAATCCGACGCCTATGCCGCGGCCGAAAAATCCTGCATGGAGGGCTGAGGATGCGCCGGGGATTGGCGCTTCCGCTCGCATGCGTTCTGGCCCTGGCCGCGCCTGCCGGCGCGCAGGTCGCAGACCTCGTCGACCGCTCGGCCTTCCGGGTCTGCGCCGATCCGGCCAATCTGCCGCTGTCCTCGAAGGATGGCACCGGGTTCGAAAACCGGATCGCACAGCTCTTTGCAGACCGGCTCGGCGTTCCGGTGCGCTACACCTGGTTTCCGCAAGTGACGGGCTTTGTCCGCCGCACCCTTTCGGCGGGGAAATGCGATGTCATCATCGGCTTCGCGCAAGGCGATGAACTGGTCCTGAACACCAACCACTACTACACCTCGACCCATGTCCTGGTCGTGCGCGCCGACAGCGACCTGACGGCGGTCCAGACGCTCTCCGACCCGGTGCTCAAGGGCCGTCACCTGGGCGTCGTCGCCGGCGCCCCGCCCACCACCCATGTTGCCCGACTGGGGCTGATGAAGGACGCCAAGCCCTATGACCTGATGACCGACCGCCGGGTGGAAGATCCCGCCGGCGACATGTTGGCCGACGTGGAAAATGGCGTGACCGACGGCGCCCTTATGTGGGGCCCGATCGCCGGCCCCCTGGCCCGGGACAACCGGAAGCTCAAGGTCATCCCGCTTTTGCAGGAAACCGCGCCGCCCCGGCTTTTCTTCCGCATCACCATGGGCGTCCGCGCCGGCGAAGATGTCTGGAAACGCGAACTGAACAGCATGATCCGCCGCAATCAGCCCGATATCGACGCCATCCTGCGCGATGCCGGTGTCCCGCTTGTCGACGACTACGGCAAGGCCCTGAAACCCGCCCCCTGAAGCAGCCGAAGCCCCTTCATCTTGGGCAAAATATCCTCGGGGGGCGCGGGGGGNNCGGGGGGCAGACAGCCCCCCGGTTTCCCGCCCGCCAAACCTGTGAGAGGCTTTGAAATCCTGTCCTTATTATTCCTGACCGAGCACATGCAGATCATCCGCCGCCTCTTCCCGGTCCTTCTCCTTGCCGCCACTCCGGCGCTCGCCGGGGTCGAATACCGTTCCGCGGTGCTTCGCGTCGATGCCCCCGGGCCGCTGCCGATCTCGCGGGTCGACCTGAAGCCCGCCGATCTGGGCTTTGCGGGGGCCGCTCTTGCCACCGCCGACAATGCGACGACCGGCACCTTCATGGGCCAGACCTTCAGCACCGAAACCGTTACCGCCACCCCCGCCACGGCTGAAGCCACGATGACCGCGCTTCTCGACAAGGGCATCACCTATGTCGTCACGCTCGCCGATGCCGCGACGACGGTGAAACTCGCGGATATCGCCGGGGACCGGGCGCTGATCTTCAACGCCAGCGCCACCGACGACCGGCTTCGCGGCACGGATTGCCGCGCCAACCTCCTGCATGTCGCGCCCTCGGATGCGATGCTGACGGACGCGCTGGCGCAATACCTTGTGCTGAAACGCTGGGGGAACTGGGCGCTGATCTCGGGAAGCCACCCCGAGGATCAGGCGCTTGCCGCCGCCTACCGCCGAGCGGCCGAAAAGTTCGGGGCGAAGATCGTCGGTGAAAAGACCTATGAAGATACCGGCGGCGCGCGGCGGACCGATACCGGCCATGTCCTCGTGCAGCGCCAGATGCCGGTCTTCACGCAAGACCTTCCCGACCATGACGTGATCGTTGCTGCCGACCGCGCCGGCGTCTTTGCCGACTGGCTGCCCTATCACACCTGGGGCGCGCGCCCCGTCGCGGGCTCGGCTGGGCTTGTTCCCGAAAGCTGGTCCCCGGTCCACGAAGCCTGGGGCGCCACGCAGTTCCAGACCCGGTTCGAAAAGCTCGCCAACCGTCCCGCCCGCCCCGAGGATTACCAGGTCTGGATGGCCCTGCGCGCCGTGGGCGAGGCTGCGACCCGCACAAGGGGCGGCGACTGGCCCGCCATGCATGACTTCATCCTTTCGCCCGCCTTCGACCTTGCGGCCTTCAAGGGACAGAAGCTTTCGTTCCGCGACTGGGATGGCCAGCTTCGCCAGCCGGTGCTGCTGACGGCGGGTAAGGTCGTGGCCTCGGTCAGCCCGCAGGCCGAATTCCTCCATCAGGTCAGCCAGCTCGACACCCTGGGCATCGACCGTCCCGAAACGGAGTGCAAGAGATGAAGGCGTTCTTCCTTGGCGGTCTTTTCCTGATGGCCGCCGGTCCGGCGCTGGCGGACCGGATCTTCGTCACCAACGAAAAAGGCAACACCGTCAGCGTCCTGGACAGCGCGAGCCTCCAGGTCATCCACACGATCGAGGGCCTGCAGCGGCCGCGCGGCATCACTGCATCGCCCGATGGCAAGCACATCTATGTCTGTGCCTCGGACGACAATCTGGTGCGGGTCTTCGATTCCCAAAGCTACGAGGAACTGCCCTCGCTGCCCTCGGGCGAAGACCCGGAGCTTTTCATCCTGCACCCCTCCGGCAATCCGATGTTCATCGCCAATGAAAACGACAACATCGTCACCGTGGTCGATATGAACACCCGTCAGGTGGTGGCCGAGGTGCCGGTGGGGGTCGAACCCGAAGGCATGGGCGTCAGCCCGGATGGCAAGATCGTCGTCGCCACGTCTGAAACCACGAACATGGCGCATCTCATCGACACGACATCGTTTCAGATCACCGGAAACGTGCTGGTCGACAGCCGCCCGCGCTTTGCCGAATACACGCCCGACGGCAAGTTCCTGTTCGTCAGCGCCGAGATCGGCGGCACCGTCAGCGTGATCGACACCGCGACGAACGAGGTGGTGGAAAAGATCGGGTTCGATGTCGCGGGCATCCTGCCCGAAGCCCTGCAACCCGTGGGCATCAGGATCACCGGCGACGGCGCCAAGGCCTATGTGGCGCTGGGGCCGGCGAACCGGGTGGCAGTGATCGACGTCGCAAGCCGCAAGGTGAAGGACTACCTGCTGGTCGGCCAGCGGGTCTGGCAACTGGCGTTTTCGCCCGATGGCAAGTTCCTTTACACCACGAACGGCAATTCGAACGACATTTCGGTGATCGACACGACCAGCGATCAGGTCACCGTTTCCGTGCAGGTCGGCGAACAGCCCTGGGGCGTTGTCGCGGTCAGATCGGCCGAGGGGGGATGATGGACCGCGGGCCCCAGCCGATGACTCGGGCCGCCCCGGCAGCGGATGGTCCACCCGCGCTGGTGATCGAAAACGTCAGCCACCGCTTCGGCGCGTTCGAGGCGCTGACGGATGTGTCCTTCCGCGTTGGCCGCGGGGATTTCTGCGCGCTTCTGGGCGTGAACGGGGCCGGGAAGACCACGCTGTTCTCGCTCATCACCCGGCTTTACGACAGCACCTCGGGGCGGATCGCGGTCGCGGGTTTCGATGCCCGCCGCCAGCCGGGGGAGGCCCTGTCGCGCCTTGGGGTGGTGTTCCAGACCCGGGCGCTGGATGCCGATCTGACGCTGCGCCAGAACCTGGCATACCACGCGGCGCTGCACGGGATCGGCGGGCGCGCGGCCCGGACCCGCATCGCCGAGGTGCTGGCGCTCGTCGGACTTGCCGACAAGGAAAACGCCCGCGCCTCGACGCTGTCGGGCGGCCAGCAGCGGCGGGCCGAGATCGCCCGCGCGCTTCTGCACCGCCCCGAACTTCTGCTTCTGGACGAGGCCACCGCCGGGATCGACATTCGCGCCCGCACGGAACTTCAGGCCCTTGTCCGCCGCCTGATCGCCGAAGAAGGCGTCTCGACCCTTTGGGCCACGCATATCTTCGAGGAACTCGGGCCTGCCGATCATGTCGTCGTCCTGCACCGGGGCCAGGTTCTGGCCGACGCGCTGGCGGGCGATCTGGCGGGGCAGGGCACGCTGGCCCAGGCTTTCCTCTCCCTCACCGGGGAACACACATGAGCCGCAGGACAGGCTGGGCCGTCGCCTTCACCGGCATCGCGAAACGCGAATTCCTGCGCTTCACCCATCAGCGCGAACGCTTCCTTGCCGCGCTGGTCCGCCCGCTCGTGTGGCTTTTCATCTTTGCCGCCGGGTTCCGCGCTGTTCTGGGCCTGTCGATCACGCCGCCCTACAAGACCTATGTGCTTTATGAGGTCTATGTGGCCCCCGGCCTCTGCGCGATGGTCCTGCTGTTTTCGGGGATGCAGTCGTCGCTCTCAATGGTCTACGACCGCGAAACCGGCGCGATGCGGAGCCTGCTGGTCAGCCCCTATCCGCGCTGGTTCCTGCTGGGCGCGAAGCTTTTGGCCAGCGTCATGGTTTCGGTCGTGCAGGTCTACGCCTTCCTCCTGATCTCGTGGATCTGGGGGATCCGCCCGCCGTGGATCGGCTACCTGACCGTGCTGCCCGCGCTGGTGCTTTCTGGCGTCATGCTCGGCTCTCTCGGGCTGCTGATTTCCTCCGCGATCCGGCAGCTTGAAAATTTCGCGGGTGTGATGAACTTCGTCATCTTCCCGATGTTCTTCGCCTCAAGCGCGCTTTATCCGCTGTGGCGGATGCGCGAGGCAAGCCCGCTTCTCCACGATATCTGCGCCGTCAATCCCTTCACCCATGCCGTCGAACTGATCCGCTTTGCGCTTTACGGGCAGGTGGAACCATTGGCGCTCTCTGTCACTTTGGGATGCACGGTGCTGTTCTTCGCCGCGACCGTCTTCATGTATGACCCGGCCAAGGGCCTCTGGCGCGGCCGGAAAGGGGGAACCGCATGAGCCGCCTGACACCGAGTGCCACCGTGCTGACTGCCATTCTGGCGGCAACCCTGCTCAGCCTGCCTGTTCAGGCGGCGGGAACGCCGGACCCGGACTGGCCCTGCATCCAGCGCCGCCAGCCGCAGATGTCGCTGGCCCAGGTCTGGTCGGGGCCAGCGCCCGATGCCACCGTCACCGCGCTTTCCCAAAGCCCCGAGGTGCAGGACATCGCAAGTCGGATCGCCCAGCGCCGCATGAGCCTTGAGGACGCCGAAACCCAGGTCGCAGATTTTGCCGCCAGCCATGACGCCCCTGCGCGGGTGGCGCTGTTCCTGGCGGCCTTCGACCATATCCAGACCACCCGGTCGCGGGTGATGGAGGGGATCACCCGCTATGCCCACAAGCAGGCCGGGATGGACAGCCGCATCAATGACCTGCGCCACCGCTTCGACGCGCTGAACGCCGCAAGCCCGCAGGACTTCGACGCGATCGACAAACTGGAAACCGAAATCGACTGGTCCACCCGGATCTTCCAGGACCGCCAGCAGGCGCTGACCTATGTCTGCGAAACGCCGGTGATCCTTGAACAGCGCGCCTTTGCGCTGGGCAAGGCCATCGCCGCACATCTGAAGGATTAGCGCGCCGGCGGAACATCGCCTTTTGCGCGAAGAATTGTCTCGATTCCTCTTAGGGATCGCTTAACATCACCGGGCCGGGCGGGGAGTGGAGGCTCCGCCGGGCCAAAATAGGGGGGAAATGCGATGGAACACCGTCCATTCCCGCGGATCGCAGGCGATGCCCTGCGCGCGGAGCCTGCGCCTGTCAGCGATGTTCTTGTTGTCGACGACCATCCGCTGATGGCCGAGGCGCTGTCCATCACGCTGACTCATGCCTTCGGCCTGCGCCGGGTACGGCAGGCGCCAAGCCTTGCCGTGGCCGAGGCGCTGATCCGCGCCGATGGCGTGCCGGATGCCGTGGTCCTTGACCTGAACCTGCCCGACGTGGCCGGGGTCGAGGGCGTGGTCAGCCTGAAGCAGAAGGCACTGGGTATCCCGCTGACCGTCATCTCGGCCGAGGTCGATGCAGGGATGGTCGCGGCGGTGCTGGCAGCGGGCGCCTGCGGGTATCTGTCGAAATCGCTGCCACGGGCCGAGATGATCGACGCCTTCCACCGCATGTGGTCGGGCGAAACCGTGGTGCCCGAAGGCTACGAGACGCAACCCGACGCGGCGGGCGAAGCCGCGGTGCTGGCCCATAGCCTTGCCAGTCTGACGCCCCAGCAGATGAACATCCTGCGCCTGATCTGTCAGGGACGGCCGAACAAGATCATCAGCTACGAACTTTCGATCGCCGAAGCCACCGTGAAGACCCATATCGCCGCCATCATGACCAAGATCAACGTGCGCAACCGGACGCAGGCGGCGCTCTTGGCCAGCAAGGCGCGGCTGTTCAGCCGCTGATGGAGAGGCCCCCTTCACCCCGCATCCGCCCCTGCGTCGCCTCGGCCACCGGCGATCTGGAGACTGTCGCCACCGCGCTTTCCACGGCCTTCGCCCGATGCGCCCCCGCACTCGTGCTTGTCTTCGCGCTGGACGGGGAAATGGTGGCCCCGCTGACGGGGCGGCTTGCCAAGGCTTTCGGCCGGGGCTGCCGGGTCGTCGGCTGTTCGTCGGCCGGGGGCTTCGACTTCGGCGGCTATGACGACGACCGGGTGATCGCCATCGCGTTCCCCGCGCTTGCCTTCCGGGCCGAGGCGGTGTGGCTGTCGCGCCTGCGTCAGCACATGGCGCTGGACTGGATGGTGGCCTTGCGCAGCATCGCCGAACGCATTCCGCCCGCGCCGGACAAGTCGCGCTTCGGCCTCATGTTCATCGACGGGATGAGCGGGCGCGAGGAACTGGTGACCACCACGGTCGATGCGACGCTGCCCGAACTTCTGGTCCTTGGCGGGTCGGCCGGGGATGGGCTGCGCTTTGGCCGCACCCATCTGGCGATGAATGGCGAAACCCGCGACGAAAGCGCGATCTTCTGCCTGATCGCCACCGACTTCGCCATCGAGGAAGTGGTCTTCGATCATTTCGTGCCGGTCGGCGAAAAGATGGTCGTCACTGACGCGGAACCCGACACCCGCGTGATCCGCGAGATCAACGGCGAACCGGCAGCCGCCGAATATGCGCGCCTGATCGGGCTCGACGCCGCGGATCTTGGCCCCCGGGCCTTCGCGGAAAACCCGCTTCTGGAACGCTCGGCCGGGCGGCATTTCGTCCGCGCGATCAGTGGCGTGACCGCGGATGGCGGGCTGTCGCTGATGTCCTCGATCCACACGGGCACGATCCTGACCATCGGCCGCCCGGAAAGCCTGACCGAGGGCCTGCGCCGCCGGATGGAACAGATCGGCCCGGCCGAACTTGTCCTGGGCTTCGACTGCATCCTGCGCCGGATCGCCGTCGAACAGGCAGGCGAACAGGAAACCGTGGGTCGCCTGTGCCACGACTACCACATCGCGGGGTTCAACACTTATGGCGAACAGCACGGGGGCATCCATGTGAACCAGACCTTTGTGGGCCTTGCCTTCCTTGAACGGCGGGGCATGTGATGCTGCGCGACGATGACAGCCCCGTGCGCGCGGTGTCCAAGCTTCAGCGCATCAACGCGGCGCTGATGCACCGGCTGGAACGGATCGAGGAAAGCCGTGGCCCCGCCTATGCGCTGACCCGCGCCGCTGCGGTGCTGGAACGCGAGGTCGTGGCGCGGAACTGCGATCTGGAACGGGCGCTGGCCGAACTCGCTGCGATCAACGCCGAACTTGCGAAGGCGCGCGAGGTGGCGGACGAGGCGAACCGCGCAAAGTCGCGCTTCCTGCGCGCGGCGAGCCACGATCTTTTGCAGCCCCTGTCGGCGGCGAAGCTTTTCCTGTCGCAGCTTGGCGAACTTTCCAGCGACCGGTTGCAGCGCGATCTGGTCTCGCACCTGACGGCGACCATCGATTCCGCCGAGGAACTGATCCGGGCGCTGTCGAACATCGCCAAGCTTGACAGCCAGCAGTTCCGCATGAACCCGGCCCCGGTGGCCCTTGGCCGGCTGTTCCGGCGGCTGGTGATCGACATGCAGCCGCTTGCCACCAGCCGGGGGATCGACCTGCGCTTCGCGGCGTCTTCCGTCACCGTCGAAAGCGACCCGGTGTTCTTGCGGCAGATCGCGCAGAACCTGATCGCCAACGCGCTGAAATACACCACCGGGCGGAAGGTCCTGGTCGGGGTCCGCCGCGAAGGCCGCTCGGCCTGGCTTGAGGTGCTCGATCAGGGACCGGGGATCGAGCAGAAGGATCAGGACCGCATCTTCCTGGAATTCGAACGCCTGTCGCGGTCCGATGAGCCTGGAACCGGGCTTGGCCTTTCGATCGTCCGCCGCGCCTGTCAGCAACTGGGCCACGCGCTTGAGCTTCGGTCGGAACCGGGGCATGGCTCGCGTTTCCGGGTCCGCCTTCCGGTCGAGGATGCCCCGCCCGCCGATCCCGTCGCCGCGCCCGCCCGCCCGCGTCGTGGCGCCAATGCGGGCTTTGCCGGGCGGCGGGTGCTTGTGGTCGAGAACGACCCCGACATGCGGCAGGCGCTGACCTTCATCCTGAACGGCTGGGGGATGGAGGTGGAGGCCGTGGGCGCCGTCGATCCGGCCCGCGATGCGGCGGTGCGCATGGCGCCCGACCTGCTGTTGACCGATTACCGTCTGGACGGCGGCGAGACGGGGATCGAGACGATCCTCGCGCTCCGCCGCGATCTGGGCCGGGCGCTGCCCGCGCTGATCGTCAGTGCCGAATCCGCCGAGGCGATCCGGTGCGAGGTCGGCGGATTACCCGTCGAGATCCTTGAAAAGCCAGTGGGTGAACACGACCTGCGCCGCGCGATCCTTTCCGCGCTGGGGCGCGGATGACGGCGTGGTCCGGCCCCGGCGTCCGGTTTCGCCCTAGGTTCCGCGGCACCTTGCCCCCCGGCTTTCGCCCCGGCCTGCGCTTCCGGCTGGCGCTGGGGGCCTCGGTCCTGGCGGTTCTGGCGGTTGCCGCCGCGCTGATCGGGATCTACGGGCTTGACCGCACCCAGCTCCACGCCACCGAGGCGATGGCCGCCCAGCGCCGGATCGAGGGCTATGGCGTCCTGTCGATCCGGGTCAATGAATGGATGCTTGGCTGGATGACATCGCGCGACCGCCCCGACGATACGGCCGTTCTGGCTGCGCTCGACCGGCTGGACGTGCTGATTGCCGAAGACGTGGCGACAGCGCCGTCTGAAACCGATGCCGTTCTGCGCGCCCGCCAAAGCATGACGCTCGCGCGGCTGAGGGGGCTCTTCGGTGGCCTCTCGGCGGTCCTCGCCCGGACCCCGCCCGGCACGCCCGAGGCCGACGCCGCAGCGGCCTTCTACGCCGCGCAGGCGCCCGTGGCCGTGGCCGCGCAGGTCGATCAGGAAACGCGCCGCCGCGACCGCGCTTTGGCGGCGATGGACGGGCTGCGCCGCCCGCTGTCGACCGCGGCCCTCGCCATCGCGGTCGCGGCGCCGCTCATGCTTCTGGGGCTGTATCTCTGGCTGTTCCGGCCGCTGTTCGCCCGGCTTGGCAGCGCCACGAAGGCGGCCGAGGCGCTGGCGATGGGCGGTCTTCCGGCAGGGGCGGGGGGGCATGACGAACTGGGCCTGATGTTCGCCCGCCTGCGCCAGATGGCGGCCCGGATCGACCGCCGCCGCGCGCGGCTGGAAGGGATCGTCGCCGACCGCACCGCCGCGCTTTCGGCCGCCAACGACCGTCTGGCCCGAACCGACAGCACCCGCCGCCGCTTCTTTGCCGATGTCGGCCACGAACTCCGCACCCCCCTGACGGTGATCCTGGGCGAGGCGGAACTGGGCGCGGCAAGTGCCGATCCCGCCACACGGGCCGCCTTCGCCACCATCCAGACCCGCGCACAGCGGCTTTTCCGGCGGATCGAGGATCTGCTTCGGATCGCCCGTTCGGACAGCGGGCAGCTGGAACTGGCGGAAGGTCCGGTCGATCTGGCAGCGACGGTGGCGGCGGCGTTGGCGGATGTCGCGCCGGTCCTGAAGCGCGCCGGCGTCGCCGCGAAGGTCGATCTGCCGAAGCTGGTGGTGCGGGGCGATGCCGACTGGCTGCGTCAGGTCTTTGCCGGTTTCTTCGACAATGCCGCGAAATATGCCGGCCGGGGCGCCACCGTCACCGTGACCTGCGGCGCCAAAGCCGGGCGCGCCGTGATCCGCGTCGAGGATACCGGCCCCGGCCTGCCGCCCGACCGGCTTGAGGCCGCCTTCGACCGTTTCGCCCGCGACGGCGACGCCCCCGGCTTTGGCGTCGGCCTCGCGCTGGCGCGCTGGGTGGCCGAGGCATCAGGCGGCAGTCTCACCGCCATGCCGGGCCCGGGGTTCCGGCTGGTGATGGACCTGCCCTTGTGGGAGGGCCGGTGATGGCGCACATCCTGATCGTCGAGGATGACCCGGATATCGCCTCGCTCCTGTCCCGGGGGTTGGGGGCGGCGGGACATAGCGTCGAATGGACCGAAACCGCCGAAGGCGCGGCCCGGATCGCCGGGCAGGGCTTCGACGCGGCGATCATCGACATGACGCTGGGCAATGACAGCGGCGCCACGCTTCTGGCCGGGCTTCGGGCGCAGGGCTTCCGGATGCCCGCGATCATCCTTTCGGCGCTTTCCCGGGTCGAGGACCGCGCCGACGGGCTGGAGGCCGGGGCGCAGGATTACGTCGTGAAGCCCTTCCAGATGTCCGAACTTCTGGCCCGGCTCGAGGTCCAGTTGCGCCGCGCCGCACCACGGCAGGTGTCGGTGACGATCGGCGCGCTGGTCTATGACCCGCAGACGCGGCTGGTCACGGGAACGGGCCGCTCGGTCATGCTGACCGAACGGGAGGGCGAACTTTTGACCTTCCTCATTGCCCGCGCGGGCGAGGTCCTGACGCGCGGCGAGCTTTTCGAGCGGCTCTGGGCGCCGCATGGTGGATCGACCGAGAATGTCGTCGATGTCTACTTGGGCTACCTGCGTCGCAAGCTTGAAAACTTCACGCCTTACGGCCTCGCGCTGCACACCATGCGCGGGCGGGGCTTCGTTCTGAATGTCGAGGAGGGACCATGAAGGTTTTCACGAGAACGCTCGCCCTCGGGCTGGCTCTGGCCGCCGGTCCGGCGCTGTCCGGTCCGTTCAGCGACCTTGTCATGGCGCCCGGTGTGCTGGCCGAAGTTCCGGCGGGGCCGGTTTTCCGCTATGCCCACAATCGCCATTTGGCAGTGCGTGCCGAAGGCTCCACCCAGCCCAAGGTGGCCGAGGGCGAGATCCAGCCGAAGGCCGTGGCCGAGGGCGAGGTGATCCTGACCGCCGAGGCGGGTGAGGGCGGGATGCGGCTGATCCTCAGCCGTCGCGACGGCGGCCAGACGGCGCCGGTGGCCGAATTTTCCGGCGGCGGGCCCAATCCCGTCCTGCTTTACTTTCTGGAAAACACCGTCCGGGTGGTCGCGGCGGAAACCGGCGGCAGTCCCTATTACATCAGGAACCGCATCCGCGAGGCGCTGGCCGCTGCCGACCTGCCCGCGCCGGGGACGGCGTTGACACTCTCTCCCTTCGCGGCGGACAAGAACCGCGACAAGATGGGGGATTTCGGCACTCTCGCGCTGCATCTGACCTTCGATCCGGGCCGGCCCGCGCGGCTTGTCGAACTAAAGGCGGATACCGCCGCCGGGACCGGGGGCTATACTGAAACCCTGACCCTGATCGCGGAGGAGTGATGCTGCGTTCCCTGGTCCTTTCCGCCGCGCTGCTGGCGCCGCTGTCCGTATCGGCGCAGGGCACGGCCAACGACTACCCGACAGACGCGCGGGCAGAATATGTCTTTGCCTGCATGGCGGTGAACGGCCAGACGCAAGAGGTGCTGGGCCGCTGTTCCTGCTCGATCGACCAGATCGCCACGATCCTGCCCTATGACCGCTATGTCGAGGCGGAAACCGTGCTGCGGATGCGCCAGATCGGCGGCGAGGCCGGGGCGCTGTTCCGCGGCGCGCCCACCTTGCGCGGCATTGCCGCCGACCTGCGCCGCGCCCAGGCCGAAGCCGAAATGGTGTGCTTCTGACCCCGCGCCGCTTGGAAAAGCGCCAACCGTCATCCGAAAGTCTGATCCCGGCGCGCTGGCGCGGGCTTGCAATCCCTGCCACCATTAACCACCACCCACGTTGATCGGGGCACGTTGATCGGGGAGGAGAAACGTGGCGAAGGATAGCGCCGTGGACATGTCTGCGCTGCAGCCGGTGATCGCGCTCTCGGGCCATGTGCGCCAGGGGCTGATCGGGCACGAGGTTCTGGTCGAACGGCTGATGACCGCGCTTCTGGCGGGCGGTCATGTCCTGATCGAAGGCCCGCCGGGGCTGGCCAAGACCCGCGCCGTCAAGCGTCTGGCGGCGGGGCTTGCGGGCTCCTTCGCGCGTATCCAGTGCACGCCCGACCTGATGCCCTCGGACATCATCGGCACCCAGATCTTCCGCCCCGATGGCGGGCGGTTCGACTTCCAGCCGGGGCCGGTCTTTCACGAACTGGTTCTGGTCGATGAAATCAACCGCGCACCGCCCAAGGTGCAATCCGCGCTCTTGGAGGCGATGGCCGAGGCGCAGGTGACCGCGGGCGGCGTGACGCGGGCGCTGGGGGATCCGTTCATGGTGGTGGCGACTCAGAACTCGATCGAACACGAAGGCACCTTTCCCTTGCCCGAGGCGCAGCTCGACCGGTTCCTTTTGCACCTCGACCTCGCGCTGCCGGGCGCCGAGGCGGAACGCGCGATCCTCGATCTGGTCGAGGAGGAAGGGCGCGGCGATCCTGTGCCGCCGCCCGAACGGCTGGACCGCGCCGCGATCCATGCGGCGCGGGGTGCGGTGGCCGATGTCCACCTGGCCCCGGCGCTCAAGGATTTCATCGTGCGGCTGGTGGTGGCGACGCGGGAAACGTCAGGTACGCCGCTGGAAGGGATGATCGAACATGCCGTTTCGCCGCGCGGGACGCTTGCGCTCGCGGCCTCGGCGCGGGCGAGGGCGGCCCTTCTGGGCCGTGATCATGCGCTTCCCGACGATGTCGAGGCACTTGCCGCCGATGCGCTGTCGCACCGGCTGATCCCCAGCTGGCGCGCCACCTCCGAGGGCCTTGAGGCGCGTGACCTGATCGGACGGCTTCTTGGTCATGTCCGCCCGTGGTGATCCCGCCCGGATCGGCGCCGCGACCCTGATGGCGCTGGAAGAGGTCGCCGCGCGGTCGGCCCGCGATCCGGCAAGCCTTGCCGAACGCCCCGGAACCACGCCCACCCGCCGCCGCGGACAGGGGCACGAGATCCGCGAGATCCGGCCCTTCGGCGAAGGCGACGACCCCCGCCACATCGACGCCGCCGCCACCGCCCGCATCGGCACCCCCCAGGTCCGCAGTTTCCACGAGGACCGCGAACGCAACCTGATGCTGATCGCCGATTTTCGTCGCCCGATGCTGTGGGGCACGAAGGGGCGGCTCAGATCGGTTGCGGCCGCCGAAGTCCTGGCGCTTGCGGGGTGGCGGGCGGTGCTGGAAGGCGGCGCGGTCGGCGTGATCTGCCTGACCGACGCCGGGCCAGAGGTGCAGCACCCGCGTCCGCGCCACCGCGGGATGGCGCTGGTCGCCGGCGCATTGGCGCGCGCCCATGACGCGGCGCTTGCCCATCGCGGCCCGGTGCGACCGCTTGCGCCCGACCTGATGCGCGCCGCCCGGCAGGTGCCCCGGGGTGCGGGGATGACGCTGGCGACGGGGCTTGATGAAACCGGGCCGGGGCTGGAAGCCGCCTTCGCGGCCCTTGCCGCCCGTGGCCCCTTGCGGGTGATCCTGATCGAGGATGCCTTCGAAACCGATCCGCCGTCACGCGCCCTGGCCCATGTCGGCCCCGACGGTCCCGCCTTCGCGCGCTTCACCGGGCTTTCCGCCAGCCGCGCCGCCCGCGCCCGGGCGCTGGTCCTGCCGGGGGTTCAGGTTCAGCGGCTTTCCTCTTCGGGGGTGGGCGCATGACGCCGGACGTCGTTTCGCAACTCCACCCGCCGCGCCTGCCCGAGGCTTTCACCGCCCTTGGTCTGCACGACCTGCTGGCGGCCTTCGGTCTGGGCCTTTTGCTCGCCGCACTGGTCCTGACCCTGGCCGCGCCCTTGCTGACCCGAAGACCCCGCCGCCCGCGCGCGACCGAGCGGATCGCCGCCGCCCGCCGCCTGCCGCCCGAGGAACGGCTGCTGGCGCTGGCCCGTCTGCTGGCCGAACGCGGCGGCGCGCTGCCCGACGACCAGCGCACAGCCCTTTATGCGGGAAAGGGCGACCCTGACAGGATCGAGGCGCTGATCCTGAAGGCAGGCGGGCGGCGATGATCGATCTGGCCTTCCCCTGGGCGCTCCTGGCCTTGCCGCTGCCGCTTCTGGCCCGCGCCTTGCCCGCCCATGCCGAAGCGGCGCAGGCGATGATCCTGCCCGGCGCCATTGCCGCCGCCGCGACCCCGGCGGCCGGCCCGACCGTCTGGCGCGGCTACCTGCTGGCGGCGCTTACCTGGGCCTGCCTGTGTCTTGCGCTGGCCGGGCCGCAGCGGATCGAGATGGTCGCCGACCGCAGCGCCTCGGGGCGCGACATCGTCATCGCACTCGACATGTCGGGCAGCATGGCCACGCCCGACTTCTCGCTCGACGGACAAGAGGTGACGCGGCTACAGGCGGTGAAGCGCGTGGCCCAAGGCTTCATCAAGGCCCGGCAAGGCGACCGCATCGGCCTGGTGATCTTTGCCGACACCGCCTTTGTCGCCGCCCCGCTGACGCATGACCTGCCCGCCGTCGCCCGCGCCCTTGAGGAGGCCGAGATTGGCCTGACGGGGCGGTCCACCGCGATTTCGGACGGGCTCGGGCTGTCGCTGAAGCGCATCCTGGCCGATCCGTCGCCGGCGCGGGTGATCGTGCTTCTGTCGGACGGGCGCGACACGGCGGCGAAGCTTGACGCCGTTCAGGTCGCGCGGCTTGCGGCGGAAAACCGGGTGCGCATCCACACCGTCGCCCTTGGCCCCGAGGATCTGGAAACGCGGCCCGCCGCCCGCGATGCCGTCGATATCGCCACCCTGCGCACCATTGCCGCCGCCGCTGGGGGCCAGACCTTCCGCGTCCGCACGATGGAGGATCTGGCCGCGATGGCCAGCGCGCTCGACCGGCTGGAGCCGAACCCTTCGACGCGGCCCCCGGTCGCGGTGGCGCGGGCGCTATGGGTCTGGCCTGCGGGGCTTGCGCTGATCGCCGCGCTGGCGCTGGGGCTGGTGCGCAGATGACGCCTGTTCTTCTGCGCCCCTTCTGGCTTCTGGCGCTGGTGCCGGTGGTGGTGGCCGCGATCTGGGTCTGGCGCAGGCGGCAGGCCGGGGATTGGGGGCTGGTGGTCGATGCCGACCTTCTGCCCACGCTGAGGCGGCTTGGCTTCCTGATCGAGGGCGGGCGGAGCCCGAGCGCCATGCTGCCCTTCGTGGCTGCGGGCCTCATGGTGCTGGCGCTTTCCGGCCCGGCGGTGCTGCGGCCCGGCGCGGTGGCATTCCGGGCGCTTGATCCGATGGTGCTGGTCCTGGACCTTTCGCCTTCGGTGGTGGCGGATGCGCGGGTGCTGGGCGATCTGCAGGCAGGTGCTGCGGGCCTGATGGCGGGGTCCGAGGGGCGACCCGTTGGCATGATGGTCTATGCGGGCGATGCCTATCTGGCGTCGGCGCCGACCAGCGATGCCCAGACGCTGCAAGGGCTGATCGCCGTTCTGGGGCCGGGAACCATGCCGATTGCCGGAAGCCGCCCCGATATCGCGCTGTCGATGGCGCGCGACCTTTTCGGCGGCGCTGGCGGGATCGGCGGGGCCGACCTGGTGGTCATCTCGGACGGCGGCGCCATGGGGCCAAGGGCGACCGAGGAGGCCGCGCGGCTTGCCCATGACGGCGCGCGGGTCTGGGCGCTGGCGCTGCCCCGCGCCGCGCCGGGCGCGCCGCCCGCCTATCCCGCCGCCCTGGCCGATCTGGCCCGCGCCGGCAACGGCCAAAGCCTGCCGGTGGCCGAGACCTCCGCGCTTCTGGCCCGCATCGCCGCAGTCCGCACCGCCCGCCTGACCCGCGAACCCGAGGCGGGAACCTCCTTCCGCGACCTCGGTCCCTGGCTGCTGCCACTGGCGCTGGCGGCGCTCTTTCCGCTGTTTCAGAGGCGGCGATGATCCGTCTGGCCCTGATCCTGGTCGGAGGTCTGGCGCTGGCGCTTGCCGGGGCGCGGCCGCTGGCGAAGGCGGCCTTCATCCTGCATCTGCCGGGGCTTGCCGCGCCCCTGCTTGATGATCCGGCGGTGCGCGGGGTGGCGCTTTACCAGTCCGGCGACTGGCAGGGCGCGGATGACGCCTTCCGTGCCGCCGGGCGCGGGTCGACCTACAACCGCGGCCTGTCGCTGGCGGCGACGGGGGATTACGCCCTGTCGCGCGCCTATTTCGACGCCGTGCTGTTCACCAATCCCGCCGACAGCCAGGCGCGGGAAAACCGCAACGTCGTCGCGGCGCTGGTGCCTCCGACCATTGGCGAAGGAAACGACTCGGGCCGCATCGCGGCAACCGCCATCGCCATTCCCGGCGGCTCTCCGGTCGATGAGATCAAGCGCCTGGGCCGGCAGCTGGACGAGGGCCGGCGGGTGGCGGATGCCGAATGGCTCGCAAGCCTTCCCGACGACCCCGGAACCTTCCTGCGCCTGCGTCTGGCCGCCGAACACACGCGCCGCGTCTCTTTGGGGCTGACGGCGACCGAGGAGGGCGATCCGTGGTAAGGCTGTTCCTCCTGCTTTGCCTTCTGGCGCAGCCGCTTTGGGCAGAAGGCAACCTGTCCCTGACGATCCGCGCCGATGAAGGCGCGCTTCGTCCCATCGTGGGGGAGATGGTCAACGTCACCATCCGGGGCGTCTATGACCGCAAGGTCGCCGTCGAAGACCTTGAGATCGACCCAAGCGATGCCTTCGACTGGATACAGTCCCGTCCCGACAACTGGCACGACGAATGGATCGATGGCAAAAACTGGATCATCTTCGAACGCCATCTGTCGATCTGGCCGAAACGCGCCGGCCCCTTGCACTTTGGCCCGGCGCGGCACCGGATGACGGTGATCGACACTTCAAGCCAGCGGCAGAATGTCGTGGTGACGGCCAAACCGCTGGCGCTGTCGGTGGGGGAGTTCCCCCCCCGGCGTGGCTGGCACCTGACGGCCCGGGCGGTTGAGCTGACGGACCATGTCTCGACCGACGCCGCACGGCTGGCGGATGGCGAAACCGCCGTCAGGACGGTGACGCTTCGGGTTCTGGGGGCGCTTCCCGAACATCTGCCGCCGCGGCCGGTGGTGTCGGAAAACTGGCTCATCACCTTTGCCGCGCCGGTGGTGCGGAACCTCACGCTCACCGCCGAGGGCCCGGTGGCCGAGGCCGTCTGGACCTGGCAGTTCCGCCCCCATACCGGCGAACCGGGCGTGCTGGAGCCAGTGCGGATACCCTATTACGACACCACCCACCGCGAGATGGCCTTCGTGGAAATCCCGGCGCTTGCCATCGGCTATGCGAGCTTCTTCACAGGACAGGTGCCGACGGGCCGGATCGGCCACGCGCAGATCTGGCTGCTGGTGGGGGTGATGGGCGCGGCGGCGGGGTTGGGTCTGGGCCTTGCGATGATCCGCATGCGGCCCGAGGCCACCGCCCGGGGCTGGGCGCGCCTGCGCCGCCGCTGGTCGCCCGTCCTGCGCTTCCGGCTTTGGCAGGCCCGGCGGCGCGGCGATTTCCTGGCCTTGCGCCGCGCGGCGACCGAGGCAGGTTGGCCAGCGGCCCGGCTGGCGGACATCGACCGGCGCCTTTACGGACGCCCCGAGGCAGGTCGTGCAGGTCGTGCAGAAAACCCGCGCGTTCCGTGATAGACTGATCTTCCCACCCCGGAGGTGACGATGGCCCAGCCCAAGCCGCCGTCCAAGTCATCGGCGAAACCTTCAGCCCCCGATCCGCGCCCTGCCGGTCCGGTCGACGACGTGTTGAACCAGTCCGGTCCCTTCGAGGATCGCGACCTGTTTTCCCAGGATCTGCCGCTGGCCGAGGCGATCCGGGTCTTTGGCGCCGACTGGGGCCGCGATCATCTGGCCCGGACAGGTCGTCTGACGGGCAGCGCCCGCGTCCAGGCGCTTGCCCGGCAGGCGAACCGCCACCCGCCCGAGCTTCTGACCCATGATCGCTTCGGCAACCGGCTGGATATCGTCGACTATCACCCCGCCTATCATGAACTGATGGGACTGATCCTTGGATCGGAAACCCATTCCTTCGGCTGGACCCATGACCGCCCCGGCGCGCAGGTCATCCGGGCTGGCCTCAGCTACCTCTGGAACCAGGCCGAAAACGGCGTCTGCTGCCCGACCAGCATGACCTTCGCCGCCATTCCGGCGCTGCGTCAGGATGATACCCTTCTGGCCGAATGGGGGCCCTTGGTCACAAGCAGCCGATACGACCCGCGCCCGATCCCGCCAAAGGGGAAGCAGGGGCTGACGGTCGGCATGGCGATGACGGAAAAGCAGGGCGGATCGGACCTCCGCGCCACGATGACCGTCGCGCGGCCCGAAGGCGGTCGCCGCGGGCCGGGGGCGCCTTATATCCTTGACGGCCACAAATGGTTCTTCTCGGCCCCGATGAGCGATCTGATCCTGACCGTCGCCCAGACCGAAACCGGCCTCTCGTGCTTCCTCGCCACGGGGTGGCTGCCCGATGGCCGCCGGAACGGGCTTCGCCTGCAACGGCTGAAGGACAAATGCGGCAACCGCGCCAATGCCAGCAGCGAGGTCGAGCTTGCAGGACTTCACGCCGTCATGCTGGGTGAAGAGGGGCACGGCATCCGCACCATCCTTGGCATGGCGCAGGCGACGCGCTTCGACATCGCTTCGGCCTCGGCCGGGCTGATGCGGCAGGCGCTGACGCAGGCGCTCCACCACACCGCGAACCGGCGGGCCTTCCAGCGGCGGCTTTCGGATCTGCCGGTGATGCAGGCCGTGCTCGCCGACTTGGCGGTCGAGAGCGAGGCGATGATGTGGATGGCGATGCGGCTTGCCGCGGCGCTGGACCGATCCGGGCGCCAGACGGACGAGGCGCTGTTCTTCCGCATCGCGACGCCGGTGGCCAAATACTGGTCCTGCAAGCGCGCCCCCGCCTTCGTGGCCGAGGCGCTGGAATGCCACGGCGGCAACGGCTATGTGGCCGATCATCTGATGGAGCGGCTGTATCGTGAAGCGCCGCTGAACGGCATCTGGGAAGGGTCGGGCAATGTGATCTGCCTCGATGTGCTGCGCTCGATGGAGCGGACGCCTGAAACGGTCGATGCCTACCTTTCGGAAATCGCCAGCGCCCGGGGAGTGAACGCCGCATTCGACGCTTTCGCCGGGGGCCTTCCCGATCTGGTCCGGCAGGCGCTGGCCGAGCCTTCGCTGGCCCGGCGGCTGGTCGAACGGATGGCGCTGGCCTTGCAGGGGAGCCTGCTGCTGCGCCATTCATCCCCGGCGGTCGCCCAGGCTTTCTGCGCCACGCGGCTGGGCGGCGATTGGGGGCAGGCCTTCGGCACCTTGCCGCCCGGTCTTGACTGCGGCGCGATCCTCGAGCGGGCGCGGATTGCCTGAACGGCGCCATGTTGCCTTTCGCCATTTTTGCCTGCGCGAGCCTTGATGTTTGATATGATGCGACCACTATCGCGCCGGGGCGGGCGCCCCGCACCACGGGAAAGATCGGGGCAAAACGCAGAATGGCGAAGCAGCGGGAAAACTGGACAGCCGAACCCTGGGATGACCGGGAGGCGCTGGAATGCGCCATGGTCATCCCGGAATCCGATGATTGCGTGACCATCGCGCTCCGGTCGCCGTCGGGGGCCTGGTTCGACTACAAGCCGGGCCAGTTCCTGACGTTCGAGCTGCCTCTGCCCGGCGGCCCGATCCAGCGGACCTATACGATTTCATCCTCGCCCTCGCGGCCCCTGTCGATTTCCATCACGGTGAAGGCGCGGGCGGACAGCATCGGGTCGCGCTGGATGATCGACCACCTGAAGCCGGGAATGCGGCTTCGCGCGCAGGGGCCTGCGGGGCAGTTCACCTCGCTTCGCCATCCGGCGGCGAAATACCTGTACGTTTCGGCCGGATCGGGGATCGCGCCGCTCATGTCGATGACGACCTGGGCCCGGGATTCGGGCGAGATGCCCGACATCGTCTTCGTCCATGCCGCGCGCCGCCCCGGCGACATCATCTTCAGATCGCGGCTCGAACAATTCGCCGAACGCGTGCCGGGCCTGCAACTGCGCTTCACCGTCGAGGAGGTCGAGCCCTTCACCGTCTGGTCCGGCTATCGCGGGCGGCTGTCGCAGATCATGCTGGGCCTGATGGCGCCCGATTATCTGGAACGCGAGGTCTTCTGCTGCGGCCCCGATCCCTTCATGCGTTCGGTCCGCGAAATGCTGGATTCGCTGGGCTTCGACATGGCGCATTACCATGAGGAAAGCTTCGCTTCCCCGGCGCTTGAGGAAATCCCGGTCGAACCCGTCGCCCCGGCGGCGGCGGCCGAGATCGTCTTTGCCGATACGGGCCTCACGCTGGCGACGGATGGGACAGAAACCGTTCTGGCGGTGGCGAAGCGGGCAGGGATTGAAATACCCGCAAGCTGCAACTTCGGGCTTTGCGGCACCTGCAAGGTCCACAAGATCGCGGGCGATGTGCTGATGGTCCACAACGGCGGGATTTCGGATGAGGAAATCGCCGAAGGCTTCATCCTTGCCTGCTGTTCGCGCCCGCAAGGAAACGTCACCATCGACATCTGATCCCCGGAAAGTTCGGGAAAGCGACGCGGGGATCGGCCATGTCGCAAAATGGCGCGTTTGCTTCGTGGACTTGACGGTGAAACGGGGGGTCTTTGTCGTCTATGGCCCCCAGAACGTCTTGTCTGGGGGATATGCACCATGAACGACACCACCATCCGGCAATCCCGCGCGGGCGGGCGCGGTGCGCGCAAGGCCCTGCGCGCCGCCCCGGATTTCGAAATGCTGCCGGCGCTGGAACGGGGTCTGCCGCTTTGCGAACCGATGACGCCCGATCAGGTCAGCCGCATCGATGAGGCATCGATGGCGATCCTCGAAGATGTGGGCGTCATCTTCCGCGACGAGATCGCGCTTGAAGACTGGCGCCGCGCCGGGGCCGATGTGCGCGGCGAAAGGGTGCATCTGGACCGGGGACTGGTGCGCGAACTCATCGCGTCGATTCCGTCGGGCTGGACCTACCGCGCGCGGAACCCGGCCCGGTCGCTGCCCTTCGGCGGCAAGCATTCGATTTTCGTCCCGATGACCGGCGCGCCCTTCCTGCGCGATCTGGACGACGTGCGCCGCTGGCCGACGATGGCCGACCTGAACATGTTCCACAAGCTGTCGCACATGTCGCCCGCGCTGCATTCCACGGCGCACCACATCGTGGAACCGATGGACATGAAGGTGAGCCACCGCCACCTGCACATCACCTATTCCTCGATGAAGTATTCCGACAAGACCTTCATGGGCATGACCACCTCTGGCAAGAACGCCGAGGATGTCATGGCCATGTGCGAGATCCTGTTCGGGGCCGACGTGATGGAGGAAACCCCCGTCGTCACCGGCAACTGCAACGGCAATTCGCCGCTGGTCTGGGACGAAACCATGCTTTCGGCGATGCGTGCCTTCGTGAAGCGCCGCCAGCCGGTCCTGTGTTCGCCCTTCGTCCTTGGCGGCGCCAACACCCCCGCCTCGGTCGCGCCGGCTGTCGCGCAGCTCAACGCCGAGGCGCTGTCGGCGCTGGCCTATACGCAGGTGATCCGCAAGGGCGCGCCGGCGATCTACGGGCACTACCTGTCGACCGTCTCGATGAAGTCCGGCGCGCCGATGGCGGGAACGCCGGAGATTTCCCTCATGAACTTCATGATCGGCCAGATGGCGCGCTTCTACAACGTGCCGTGGCGGACCTCGAACCTGCTTGGCGGTGCCAAGACCTTCGATGCGCAGGCGGGCTACGAATCCGCCATGACGATGAACGCGGTGCTGCATGCCGGGGCCAACTACATCTGGCATTCGGCGGGCTGGAACGAGGCCGGGATGCACTGTTCGGTCGCCAAGTTCGTGGTCGACGCCGAGATGTGCCAGATGGGCTACCGCATGGCCGAAGGCATCCGCTGGGACGATTTCGACGCGGGACTTCAGGCAGTCCGCGACGTCGGCCCCGGCGGCCACTACCTTGGCCACCCGCATACGCTGGAAAACTTCGAACGCGCCTTCTTCATGCCGAAGCTTTTCGACAACAACTCGATCGAGCAGTGGCAGGCCGAAGGCTCGGTCGAGATCACGCGGCGCGCGCTGGATTATGCCCGCAAGATCCTGAACGAATACGAAGAACCGAAGCTCGACCCCGGCATCGACGAGGCGCTCAGGGCCTTCATCTCCAAGCGCGAAGCCGAGATCCCGGCCGAAGACGCGCTGAACACCGACTACTGACAGGCAAGGACCGCCTGCCGGACGGCTTGCAGAGAAAAGGGAGAGAACCCGTGGAAATGAAGGGAAAGACGGCGCTGGTGACCGGGGCCGCCGGGGGGATCGGCGCGGCGGTGGTCCGGGCGCTCCGGGCAAAAGGCGCGCGCGTGGCGGTGGCCGACCGCGACGTGACCGGGATCGAGGCGGAAGCGCATCTGCCGGGCGACCTGCGCGATCCGGCCTATGCCGACGGTTTGCCCGCGGCGGCGGCGGCGACGCTGGGGCGGCTTGATATCGTGGTGAACAACGCGGGCGTCATCACCCGCGGCAAGGTCATCGATACCAGCGATGCCGACTGGGGCCTGTCGCTGGGCGTCAACGTCGAAGCGCCCTTCCGCATCTGCCGCGCGGCCATTCCGCTGATGGCGGAAACGGGTGGCGGGGCCATCGTCAACGTCGCCTCCTGCTGGGGTCTTCGCCCCGGTCCGAACCACGCCGTCTATTGCATGACCAAGGCGGCCATCGCCTCGCTCACGCAGTGCATGGGGATGGACCATGCCCATCAGGGCATCCGCATCAACGCCGTCGCCCCGAACGAGGTCAACACCCCGATGCTGCGCACCGGCTTTGCGAAACGGGGCTTCGACCCGGACAGCGCGGTGGCCGAGCTTGGCAAGACCGTGCCGCTTGGCCGCATCGCCGAACCCGAAGACATCGCCGATGTGATCCTGTTCCTGGCCTCGGATGCCGCCCGCTACATCTGTGGCGCGGTGGTCGAGGTGAACGGCGGGAAGGCGGTCGGATGACGCGCTTTTCGGGACAGGTCGCGCTTGTCACCGGCGGGCGCAGCGGCATCGGCCAGGCCATCGCGCGGCGTCTGGCTTCGGAAGGCGCGCGGGTCTTCACCGCGCAGCGCGGAAAGGACGGCGAATTCGAAGGGATAGAGGCCGATTTCACCGACACCGCTGCGCCCGACGCCGTGGTGGCCGAAGTCATCGCCCGCGCTGGCCGGCTGGATGTGCTGGTCAACAACGCGGGCCTCATGCAGGAGGCGCTGGCCGAGGATATGAGCCTTGGCGATTGGGAACGCACCCTGCGTGTCAACCTGACCGCGCCCTTCCTGCTCATCAAGGCGGCGCTTCCGCATCTGCGCGCCACGAAGGGCAGCATCGTCAACGTGGGCTCGATAGAAGGCCTGGGCGTGAACCCGCGCCACGCCGCCTATTCCGCCTCGAAGGCGGGGCTTCACGGTCTGACCCGCGCCATTGCCGTGGATCACAGCGCCGAAGGCATCCGCTGCAACGCCGTGGCGCCGGGCTGGATCGACACCGACCTGAACGTCGATTTCATCGAGGCCATGCCCGATCCGGTCGCCTTCCGCCGCGACATCGGTCGCATCCACCCGGTCGGCCGTACCGGCAAACCCGAGGAAGTGGCCGCCCTTGTCGCCTGGCTGGTCAGCGCCGAGGCGGGCTTCGTCACCGGGCAGGTCTGGTCGGTGGACGGCGGACGGATGACGAAGCTGAGCCTGCCGTGACCCAGCGCCCGAACCGGCCTGCAGACTGGCTTGCGGCCGGTCCGCGACCGGTGCAGCATGAAACCCGGACCTGACATCAAAGGAAGATTTCCGTGAAGGGCTATTGGCTTATTCTTGGCGGCGCCATCACCGACGCCGTCGCCCAAGAGAACTACGGGCGGCTTTGGGCGCCCATCGCCGCGAAATACGGCGCCCGCGTGCTGCGCGATCCTGCCTCGCTGGATCTGAAGGAAGGCCGCGATACCGCGCGCGTCCTGCTGGTGGCCTTTCCCGATGTCGCGACGGCGCGGGCCTGCTATGCCGATCCGGCCTATGCGGCGGCGCGGGAACAGGCGCTGAAGGCTTCGACCCGCGATCTCTTGATCGTCGAGGGCGATCTGGGCTGAGGAATGGGTCTGGGGCGCCCGTCAGCGCGCGCCCCAGGTGTCGGTCAGCCGGTATCCCTCGGGCCAGGGGTCGGTCGGGTCCAGCATGTGCTGGTGGATGCCGGTAATCCAGCCGCGCCCCGAAATCTCGGGCCGGATTGCGGGCAGGTCGCCCACGCTGGTCATGCCAAGGATGCGCCCCGCGAAGGTGGAGCCGATCAGCGATACCTGCGTCAGCCGGTCGTCGAGCCCCATGAGCCCCCGGGCGTGCAGGACCGCCATCCGCGCCGACAGGGCGGTGCCGGTGGGCGAACGGTCGATCTTGCCCGGCTGGATCGCCACAGCCGATCCCATCCGCAAGCCGTCGGGGCCGCGCTCCAGCGGTCCGGCAAACTGGCAGAAGCTGAAATGCCGCCATTCGGGGTTGGTCGGGTGGTGAAAGCCGATCGCTTCCGTCGCCGCGCGGGCGATCCGCGCGCCAAGCTTTGCCAGATCATGCGCCTCGTCCGGGCCGAGGGCGAAGCCAAGCGACCGGGCATCGACCATGACGAAGCTGTCGCCCCCGAAGGCGGTGTCGACCGTCAGCGTCCCCAGCCCCTCGACCTCGAGCGGGACGGAGAGACTGTGCACAAAGCTGGGCAGGTTCTCGACGAAGATGCGCCGTGCCTTGCCGCCCTGGCATTCGGCTCGCACCCGGACCAGCCCCCCGGGCGCCTCAAGGATGAATTCGGTGATCGGCTCCTGCTTCGGAATGATCCCCGCATCCAGAAGCACCGTCGAGACGCAGATCGAATTCGATCCCGACATCGGCGGGGTATCCTCGGGCTCCATGATGATGAAGGCGGCGGCGGCATCGGGGTGTTTGGGCGGCACCAGCAGGTTGACATGGCGAAAGACACCGCCGCGCGGTTCATTCAGCACGAAGTTCCGCAAGACGCCGTCGCGGGCGATGAAGCGCGACTGTTCCCAAAGCGTCGCACCCGGGGGCGGGGCGACGCCGCCGACGATCACGTCGCCGACCTCGCCTTCGGCATGGGCGGAAATCACATGGATGGTCTTGCTGCTTTGCACGGCGATTCCTCCGCCTCGTTTTCGATATACATATTGTCTATCATGTAGAAGTCTCTATGCTGCCCGGTCAACAGGAAGCGATGCGCGGTTGACATCCGGGGGTGCGCCCCCGGCTTCCCGCACCCACCAGCCAGCCGGGGTCACGCCATGCCCACGACCACCCATTTCGCCTTCCTGCTTCTGCCCGAATTTTCGCATCTTGCGTTTTCCTGCGCGCTTGAACCGCTGCGGATCGCCAATCTGGTGTCGGGAAAGGATCTTTACCGCTGGTCGCTGATCAGCGTCGATGGCGAAACGGCGACCTGTTCGAATGGCTCGGTCACGCTGGTGCAGGGCGGACTGACACCGCAAAAGCATGTCGACCGGCTGTTCCTGATTTCCGGGATCAACGTCCAGAACCACGTCTCGCCGGAAGTCCTGCGTTTCCTGCGCCGGGAACGGGCAGCGGGAACAGCGCTGGGGGCGATCTGTTCGGGGGCCTATGTGCTTGCGAAGGCCGGGTTTCTGGACGGGGTCGAAACCGCTGTCCATTGGGAATATCACGATCTGTTCGTCGAGGAATTTCCCGAAGTGGCGCTGGTACGCAATGTTTTCGTCGCCAACCAGAAGATCATCACCGCCTCGGGCGGGACGGCGGCGGCGGACCTGATGCTGCACCTGATCGGGGCGGCGCACGGCAACGCGCTGGCGACCGCCGTAGCCGACCAGATGGTCTACAACGCGGTCCGCGAAGGGTCGGCGGCGCAGCGCGTGTCGCTGCAATCGCGCCACGGGATGCGCAACAGCCGCATGGTGCGCGCCATCGCGCTGATGGAGGAAAACATCGAGGACCCGGTATCCCCCGCGGACATCGCCGAAGAACTGGGAATCTCCACCCGCCAGCTTGAGCGGCTGTTCGGGCGCTACCTCAATTCGACGCCCAAGCATTATTTCATGGAAATGCGGCTCCAGCGGGCGCGGAACCTCTTGGTGCAGACCGAACGGTCGATCACCGAAATCGCCATGGCCTGCGGATTCCGGTCGAATTCGCATTTTTCGAAGGTCTTCCGGGCGCATTTCGGCACCTCGCCGGTTTCGCACCGCACGACGTTAAGCTGACGGCCGAACCTGGGGCAGCGGGCAGGCGGCGTCACCCCGCTGTCATCTTCCTGTGATATTCGCGCCCGGCAGGAGGCGACGCCTATGACAGACCAAAAGCCAGTTCCCCCTTCCGACGTCCCCGCGACGGCCCCGGACCTTGCCGCCCTCGCGCAAGAGATCGAGACGCTTCGCGCGGATGTCGCCGCCGATGCGGCGGTGATTTTCGCCCGCTGGCAAGGCTGGATCGAAGATGCGGCCTTCGTTCCCAGCGCCCGGAACTTTGCCGATTACCTGGCGCTGCGTCGCCGCGACCTGCGGGCGCTTCAGCACCGGATGGCGGCGGCGGGGCTTTCGTCGCTCGGCCGTGCCGAAAGCCGCGTGATGCCGACGCTTCACGCCGTGGACCGGGTCTTGCGGGCTGCCACCGGAAAGCCTGCGCTGGAAGAGGCGCCGATGGATTTCTTCGCCGGAGAGGCTTGCATCGCCGCCCGTGCGGAGGCCCTTCTGGGGGCGCTTTCAGACCACAGCGACGTGCGGCTGATGGTGACGCTGCCCTCGGTCGCGGCGGATGAGCCGGGCTTCGTGACCCGGCTGGCCGATCTGGGCGTCGAAGGGGTGCGGATCAACTGTGCCCATGACGATCAGGCGGTCTGGTCGCGGATGATCGAACATGTCGACCATGCGGCGCAGGAAACCGGGCGGCGGATGAAGGTGATGATGGACCTGCCGGGGCCGAAGATCCGCACTGGCGACAGCCGCAGCCGCAAGGGCCAGAAACGGCTGTTCACCGGCGATGACCTTGCCATCACCCATGCCGGAAGGCTTGATGACGCAGCCCGCAAGGTCGCGGCCATCGAATGCACGCTCTCCGAGGCGCTGGCAGGGGCCGAGGTGGGCCACCGCATCTACCTTGACGATGGCAAGCTCGACACCCTTGTGACCCGGGTCGAGGATTGGGGCGTCGTCGTCCAAATCATCGCCGGACCGGGCGAGAAGGGCTACAAGCTGAAGCCGGAAAAGGGCGTGAACTTCCCCGATTCCGAAGTGCGGGTTCCGGCGCTGACCGACGAGGACCGCGAAATCCTTGGCTTCATGGCCCTCCATGCCGACGGGATCGAGTTTTCCTTCGTCCAGACCCCGGAAGACGTGGCGGACCTGCAAGACGCGCTGGCGCGCGAAGTGCCCGACCGCTGGCGCCAGATCGGGCTGGTGCTGAAGATCGAAACCCAGACCGCGGTCCGCAACCTGCCTGACATGCTGGTCCGCGCCGCCGGGCGCCAGCCGACCGCGATCATGATCGCGCGCGGCGATCTGGCGGTCGAGATCGGCTTTGCCCGGCTGGCCGAGATCCAGGAAGAAATCCTCTGGCTCTGCGAAGCGGCCCAAGTGCCGGTGATCTGGGCCACCCAGGTCATGGAAGGGATGCTGAAGACCGGCGTTCCGTCCCGTGGCGAGATGACCGATGCGGCCATGGCGGCGCGGGCGGAATGCGTCATGCTGAACAAGGGTCCGTTCCTGTTCGAGGGGATCGAGGTGCTGGACCGCCTGTTCGGGCGGATGCGCGGGCACCTGAGCAAGAAATCCCATCAGCTTCGCCCGCTGAAAAGCTGGTAAAGGGACCGGACCGGGCGGTGTGCCGCCGCCCGGTCCGGCCTTTCAGCCGTTCCACGTCCAGTGCGACGGCGCATCCCAGCGAGTCGTGTCTGACAGCCGGTCCACTTCGCCGCGCGTCACGCCGATGTCCTCCAGAAGCCGGTCGTCCAGTTCCCGAAGGGCGCTCAGCTGCGCGGCGTGGCGCCGCCAGAGGCTGAGACGTTGAAAGATTCGCAGGGGCAGGGATGCAGGCCGGGGAAGGCTCTGGCCTGCAAGGAAGAGGATCGCGTTGCGCATGATGACCTCCTGTATCTTCATGCCGATGTGTGATGTGTTGGCGGCTTTCGATGAAACCTGTTGATGAACATGCGCGCTTGAGATACATTTTTGAAATGAATGTTTGGCGTGGCATCCATCACAGGATTTGATATGGCGCGAAATCTGGATCTGACGGCCCTGCGGTCCTTCGTGGCGGTGGCCGATGCGGGCGGGGTCACGCGGGCGGCGGGGCTTCTGAACCTGACGCAATCTGCGGTTTCCATGCAGATCAAGCGGCTGGAGGATTCGCTCGATCAGCCGTTCTTTGTCCGGGCCGCGCGCAAGCTGACCCTCACGCCCGAAGGCGAACAGCTTCTGACCTATGCCCGGCGGATGCTCAGCCTGAACGACGAAGCCCTGTCGCGCCTGACCTGCCAGAGCTTTGAAGGCGAGGTGCGCCTCGGCGTACCCCATGACATCGTCTATCCGCAGATGCCGCGGGTGCTGAAGCGGCTGGCGCAGGAATTTCCGCGGGTGCGGATCAACCTTGCGTCTTCCTTCACGCGTCTCTTGCGCGAGGGCTTTGCACATGGTGACCACGACATCATCCTGACGACCGAGGAAGAACCGATGCCGGGAGCCGAGGTGCTGGCGACCCGCGATCTGGTCTGGGTCGGCGCGCCGGGCGGCACCGCCTGGCAGCGTCGCCCGCTGCGGCTAGGCTTTCAGGAGGGCTGCTTCTTCCGCCCGATTGCGCAATCGGCACTGGAGGAGGCCGGGATCGACTGGGAAATCGGCGTCGAGGGCCGCAACGAACAGGTGGTCGAGGCGATGGTGGCCGCCGATCTGGCCGTCAGCGCCCGGATGCGCGGCGCGATCCCCGGGGGCGTCGAGGTGATCGAAGGCGAAAACCTTCTGCCGCGACTTGGGCAGTTGAAGATCTGCATGTACGAAGCGGGCGTGCGGAAGGACGAGGTGATGGCAACGATCCTGTCGGAACTGCGCTGCGCCTACGCCGACTGATCCGGCCGGATCATCAGGGATCCAGCGTGATCACGGCCTTGCCGGTGGCCTTGCGGGTCTTCAGAAGATCCAGCCCCTCGGCGGCGCGTGCCCGTGGCAGGATGTGGCTGATGTGAGGTTTCAGCCCCCCTTCGGCATACCAGCCAAACAGCGTCGCCATGCTGTCGGTAAGCACCTCGGGCCGGAATTTCAGGTATCCGCCCCAGTAGACCCCGATGACCGAAAGGTTCTTGACCAGCAGGTGATTGGCCGCGATCGGCGGCACGGTGCCGCTGGCAAATCCCATGGCCAGGATGCGGCCATCGGGATTGGTCGCGCGCAGCGCCTCGGTGAAGAGATCGCCGCCGACGGGATCATAGACGACATCCGCGCCGCCAAGGGCCCGCACCGCATCGCGCAAGCCCCCGGGGGCGAGGCTGTCGCTGTCGATCAGGTGATCGGCCCCCGCAGCCCGCACCACCGCCAGCCTGTCGGCCCCGCGCGCCACCGCGATCACCGTGGCGCCCATGCGCTTGCCGATCTCGACCGCTGTCAGGCCGACACCGCCCGCCGCGCCCAGCACCAGCAGGGTTTCCCCGGGCCGCAGGCGGGCGCGGTGGTCAAGCGCCACATGGCTGGTTCCATAGGCGATCTGGAAGGCGGCGGCTTCTGCAAAGCTCATGCTGTCGGGGATCGGCACGCAGCGATCCAGCGGGAACACGCCCTGTTCGGCCAGGCCCCCCTGACCGGCATAGACCGCGACCCGGCTTCCGGGACGGAGGCCGGTGGTGTCGGGCCCCAGCGCCTCGATCGTTCCGGCAAGTTCAAGGCCCAGGGTGAAGGGCAGGGCTGGCGTGTCCTGATACTTCCCCTCGATCATCAGAAGATCCGCGAAGTTCAACCCGCAGGCCGCGATGCGGACCAAAGCCTCACCCTTGGCGGGGGCGGGTGCTTCGATCTCCTGCCAGCGCGGCGCTTCGCCCGCGGCCGTCACACGATAGGCCTGCATCCTCTTTCCTCACGTCAGGGTCCACGGGGCTTTTGCTAGCCGGGGCGATGTCAAAAACCAACCGCAAAGACCGCGTCGCAAACCGCGATGATTGTTGCTAAAAGGTTGCGAATTGCAAAATATGACGTAGAATTTTACCAGTCAGGCGAAACCCGGTGATTTGGTTATTGCAGGGATGGGCTACAATCGGCCAGTTTTGGGATGATTCACCACAAAGCGAGATGCCGACCCTATCCATTGGTTTGCATCCGAAAGATATTTTGACGCCTTTCATGGCCTGGTGCGAAAAGAACGGGTATTTTCGCGCAGTACTAGAACGATGCGTTGGTTTCTTTGCTTAGTGCGTGTGTATGGAGAAGAGTATGAAGCACCCTGTGGATGTCTATGTCGGAAAGCGCGTGCGTCAACGCCGGTGGATGGTGGGGATGACGCAGCAACAGCTCGCCGACAAGGTGGGCATCAAGTTCCAGCAGATCCAGAAATACGAAACCGGCATGAACCGCATTTCCGCGTCGCGGCTGTGGGATATCTCGGATGCGCTCGGGGTTGCGATCTCATACTTCTTCGAGGGGATGGAAGCCCAGCACAGCGCGCCCGAGGATGCGACCCCGGACCTGATGGCGGACAAGGAGGCGATGCTTTTGGTGCGGTCCTATTATGCGATCCCCGAAGCGCAGCGGCGGCGGCTTTTCGAACTGGCCAAGGTCCTGTCGGACGCCGCTTAGATGAACCGGCCCGACCGGGACGACGGGCCACAGTAAAACTCGCCGGAAACATGGGGTCGGGTGCCAGACGGGCGCCTGACCCTGATCTTGCAGGGCGCGCCACGGGTTGACCGGGGTGCGCCCTCTGTCTTAGCTCTGCCGCGACATCGCATGGCGCCGCCCGCGCCGCACCCGGAGACCGAGATGACCCAGAATCCCACCCGCGACCTGCCGGCGCCGCTTCGTGCGGCGCTGATCGATGCGGCCAATCGTCTGGCCGATGCGGCGCGGGGGCCGACCTTGCAGCATTTCCGCACCGGACTTTCGGCCGAATCCAAGGAAACCGCGCGCTTCGACCCGGTGACGGAAGCCGATCGCGCCTCGGAACGGGCGATGCGGACGATTCTGGCCGAGCTGCGGCCCGATGACGCGATCCTGGGTGAGGAATATGGCGCGACGCCCGGCACCAGCGGCCTGACCTGGGTGTTGGACCCCATCGACGGCACCCGCGCCTATCTGGCGGGCGGGCCGACCTGGGGGGTGCTGATCTCGGTCGCGGATGACGCGGGGCCGATCCTCGGCGTCATCGACCAGCCCTATATCGGCGAACGTTTCATCGGCGGTCTTGGCCTTGCCGAGGTCAACGGCCCCCTGGGACATGCCCGGCTGGCTACCCGCGCCGCCCGCCCGCTGTCCGAGGCGCTGGTCATGACGACCTTCCCCGAAATCGGCTCTGCTTCCGAGGAAACTGCCTTCCGCCGCGTGGCCGAACGGGCTCGGCTGGTGCGCTACGGAATGGATTGCTACGCCTACGCGCTGATCGCTGCGGGGCAGGTCGATCTGGTGATCGAAGCCGGGCTTCAGGCCTATGACGTTCAGGCCCCTATCGCCGTGATCGAGGCCGCGGGCGGCGTCGTCACCAACTGGCAGGGCGGACCCGCCCATGACGGAGGCCGGATTCTGGCCGCCGCCAATGCCGCGATCCATGCCGAGGCGCTGGAGCTGCTTTGCAGGTGACGGGAACCGCTTGAATGATCGCCACAGGAGCGTTACCTAGCTTTCAATCCATTCATAAAACGCGCCGGACCTGATCATGACCTATGTCGTCACTGACAACTGCATCGCCTGCAAATACACCGATTGCGTCGAAGTCTGTCCGGTGGACTGCTTCTACGAAGGCGAGAACATGCTGGTCATCCACCCGGACGAATGCATCGATTGCGGCGTCTGTGAACCGGAATGCCCTGCCGATGCGATCCGCCCCGACACCGAGCCGGACATGGAATCCTGGGTGGAGTTCAACCGCAAGTATTCCGAACAATGGCCGGTGCTGACCCAGCGCAAGGATCCGCTGCCCGAAGCCAAGGAACGCGATGGCGAGACGGGCAAGCTTGGCAAATACTTTTCGGAAACGCCCGGCACCGGCGACTGATTCGCCGCACGCGGGCGGCTTCTGGGGTGAAACGGGATCTGCGGGTGGCCCGGTTGCGTCCCTTGCGGCGATTCTGCGGCTGCGAAGCACCATAATCACGACTGTCAACAACGAGTTTACTCGAGTTACAGCAGCGTTACACTTTAAGCGGCGGCGTTTTTTTGCTATATAGGCAATGCAACGCTGAAACCCGCACGCTTCTGCCTGTCCACCCCAGGCCGAGATTTCACTGATGGTCGGAACACCGCCGCGCATGGGCAGATTGGCCCTGCACGCGCGGAATTTTTCGGCCCGGTGGCGGGGTGACGGACAGGACCAAGGAACGACGCATGACCAAAACCAAGAAATCCGAATTCCGCCCCAACGACTTCGTGGTTTACCCGGCGCATGGCGTCGGCAAGATCATGTCGATCGAAGAGCAGGAGATCGCCGGGCTGAAGCTCGAACTCTTTGTCATCTCCTTTGAAAAGGACAAGATGACGCTCCGGGTTCCGACCCACAAGGCGACGGAAATCGGCATGCGGTCGCTTTCGACCCCGGATGTCGTGTCCAAGGCGCTTGAGACGCTGAAGGGCAAGGCGCGCGTCAAGCGGGCCATGTGGTCGCGCCGGGCGCAGGAATATGAACAGAAGATCAACTCGGGCGACCTGATGGCGATTGCCGAGGTCGTGCGCGACCTGCACCGCGCCGATGACCAGCGCGAACAAAGCTATTCGGAACGTCAGCTTTACGAAGCCGCGCTGGAACGCCTGACCCGTGAAGTGGCGGCTGTTTCCGGCACGGATGAAGCTGGCGCCCAGAAGAAGGTCGATGACGTTCTGGTGACCCGCGCCGCCTGATCGCGGGGACTTCGGGAAAACCTTCAAGCCGCAGGCGCTTCATCTGCGGCTTTCGATTTGGGCGCCTAGTCTACGATCGGATCGGCTGGGGAAGGCGTATCCGCATCCGGCTTCGGCCCCGCAGCCGCCCCGCGGCCATGGGCGAATTGCTTGGTCAGCGCCGCCTCAAGACCCTTGTTCAATTCCCGCGTCAGTTTCAGATAGGCGGCGTTCTGGTCAATGGGAACGCCGGGTTGCCAGACCTCGGCCAGATCGCGGACTGCGGCGCGGTCCATCTGATAGAAGGTCCGATGCAGGGCGGCGGCTTCGTATTCGGTCAGCCCGCTGTTTTCCAGCACATAGCGCCCGGCGCGCAGCGCGCTGTCGAACATCTCGCGCACGATGTCGTCGGCGCCGGCCTGATACAGTTCATAGACATGTTCCCGGTCGCGCGCCCGCACGATGATGTGCAGATCCGGGCGGAGCCTGCGGGCATAGCGCACCAGCTGCGTTGCCCCCCGGTAGTCATCAAGACAGATGACAAGGATCTTCGCCGTGTCGATTCCCGCCGCGCGCAACAGGTCGGGCCGCGTCGGGTCGCCCACATAGCCCTTGAACCCGAAGCTGCGCAGAACCTCGATGGTGCGGTGATCGGAATCCAGCACCGTGGTCTTGAAGCCCGACATGGTGACCAGCCGGTTGACGACCTGGCCGAAGCGCCCGACACCCGCGATGATCACCGGCTCTTGTTCGTCGATCGTGTCCTCGATCAGCTTTTCCGCGTCGTCCTTCAGCCGCTTCACGATCTGGTCGTAAAGGATGAAGAACAGCGGCGTGAGCAGCATCGACAAGGCGATGACCAGCATCATCGTCTGCGCCACGGTTCCCGTGAGAATCCGCTGCGTCAGCGCGAAGGACACGAGGACGAAGCCGAATTCGCCACCCTGCGCCAGCGCCAGCGTGAACAGCCAGCGGTTGCGTGTCTGAAGCCGGAAGATCCGTCCCAGCGTGTAAAGCACCGCGCCCTTGGTGACCATCAAGAGAAGCGTCAGCAGGAACAGGCGCAGCGGCTCGGCGAAAAGCAGGTTGAAGTCGATCCCCGCGCCTACGGTGACGAAGAACACGCCCAGAAGCAGCGACTTGAACGGCGCGATGTCGGATTCAAGCTCGTGCCGGAATTCCGAGTTCGCCAGCACCACGCCCGCAAGAAAGGTCCCCAGCGCCGGGGAAAGGCCGACCATCAACATCAGGCTGCCGATCCCGGCCACGATCAGCAGCGCCAGCGCCGTCTGCACCTCGCGGAGACGCGCGGCCGAAACGAACCGGTAAAGCGGCCGCACCAGGTAGCGCCCCGCCGTGATGACCGCCACCACCGCGCCGATGGTCACCAGCGCCACGCCCCAGGGGGGCAGCCGGTCGATCAGCGACAGGGCGACGTTCTCGCCCCCGGTTTCGGATCTCGCCAGCGCCCGCGCGCCGGGCAGCGCCAGGAAGGGCAGGAAGGCCAGGATCGGGATCACCGCGATGTCCTGCATCAGCAGGACCGAAAACACGTTCCGCCCGCCCGCCGTCTGCATCAGGCTTTTTTCGGACAGGGTCTGCAGCACGATGGCGGTTGATGACAAGGACAGGATCACCCCGATCGCCAGCGCCGCCTGCCAGTCGATATTCATCAGCAGAAGGCTCGTCATGATCAGGAGGCTGGTCGCCAGAACCTGCAATCCGCCAAGGCCCAGAAGCCGGTGGCGCATGTGCCAAAGCGCGATCGGTTCGACATCCAGACCGATCAGGAACAGCATCATCACCACGCCGAATTCGGCGAAGTGCTGCAATTCGTCGACCTGGGTTCCCGCGACCCCAAGGACCGGCCCGATCACGATCCCCGCCAGCAGATATCCCAGCACTGACCCAAGCCCCAGGCGCAAGGCGACCGGCACGGCGATCACCATGGTCAACAAATAGACCGATGCCTGAAGCAGAAAGCTTTCCATGATCCCTGTCGTGCGGCCCGGCGACCCTGGGCCCCGGATATCCTTGTCCATCCAGCGCTGCTAGTCGATCCCTGTCACATCAGGATGACGTCGCGGCGCGGTTGCAGGGAAATAGACCGGCACATCCGTCCGACGCAAGGCAGCGACAGGGCATCACGCGGTTTTGCGGAAATGGTGCCGATAAAAATCGGCGCTCAGCCAGCGGCGAGCATCTTGAGGACGATGGTTCTGCCGCCCTTCACATAGGTCAGCTGGCCGTTCCCGATCGAGGCGACGCGGCCGCCATCGAAACGGTCGCCGACCTTCACGCGGACATAGCGGCCATTGCTGGTGCGGATCAGCGCGCGGCGGTCGGAAGACGACCCCATGATGCCGATCAGGTTGACCTTTCCAAGGTCGATGGCATTGGCATAGGTCGCCTGCTTGGCGACCGAAGCGCGGGTGGGAATGCTGGGTGCGGCGGCGACGGGTTCGGGCTCGTCGATCTCGGCGGTCGAGGCTTCGGCAACCGCGGCATCGGTGCTGATTTGCGGCACGACGGGTTCGGCCTTGGGTTCCGGGGCGATCTGGACCACCGGGGTCGGTTCCGGCGCGGGCTCCGGCTCCAGCACCACGGCGGCCAGCGCGCTGTCAACCGCTTTCGACACGTCGCTTGGCCGATCCGCCGGACGGCGCGACTGCACGACGGCGAGCTTGGTGCCCCCCGTCACCGGCGCAGGCGCGACTTCGACCGGGGGTGTCTCGACCGCGGTCGCAACCGGGGCCGCGGCGGCGGCCGCAGCCAGGATCGCGGCGGGGCGGTCCTTGGGTTGCAGCTTGGTATGACGCGGATCGACCGGCACCAGCGGCGCCGGTTCGGGCGTGGCCGCGCCCTGATCCTGCGCCTGGGGCAGCGTGGCGGGGCGGGGCGCGGGGCGTTTCCCCCTGAGCTTCGGGTCCGCGTAGACGGGCTGTTCGGCAGGCGTCGCGGCGGCGGCCGCAGGCTCTGGCGCTGTCGGGGCGACCGAAGCGGCTGCGGCAGCCTCCGCCACCTTCGCGGGACGCACCTTCGGCGCGACCGGCGGCTTGCCAAGGAAAAGCGTGATCCCCGAAGGCGTCTGCACCCCTTCCTTGCTGGGAATGATCATCCCGTCGGCACCGTATTTCACCAGGGCGCCAAAAGGCAGCGGCAAGGGCTGCGGCGCCAGCGGCGCGTCATGCAACAAGGCCTGACCCGTGGGCAGGTTCGTCGCATCCGGCGTGGTGGGCGCGGATTCGGGCGTGATGCTGTCGGCGGCCGTCGTATCGGGCTGGCTTTGGGCGGCATAGGTTCCGGTGGCCACGGGCTGGGAACTGCCACGCGCGGCGGGATCGACGGCGGGGGCGGCGCCGGTCGCGGGCGCGGCTGCGGGTGCTGCTTCTGGTGCCACAGGTTCGGCTGCGGCGCTTTCCAACGGCTGGTCTTCGGGCGCCGCCGCCACCGCATCGGCGGGCGCGGCATCCAGATTGGCATCGGCAAGTCCCGGGTCAGAGACGGGCCCGTCCGCTGTGGCTTCGCCTTCGGTTGGCGGGGCGCTGGCGGTGTCTTGCGCCGGATCGGGTGCGGCGTCGGGCGCGGGCCCTGTTGTCGGGCCGGGATCGACCGCCGATTGTTCCAGCGTCGCGGGCTCGGGCGTGCTTTGGGCGTTGTCGCTTCCCGAAAGCGACGACCAAAGGCCGACAAGCCCGATCAGCGCGATCAGGCCGCCGATCAGGGCGGGGCCAAGATAGCGCGGCTTGCCGCCCACGGCAGGACCACGGCGGGCCCCGAAGATCGTGAGTTCTTCCGATTCCTGCGCCGCCGACTTGACCGGTTTCCGCAGCGGCTGCGGCGGCATCGGGGGGGCCGCGCGCAGGGCGCCCGGTTCTGCCCGTAGGCCGCCGAGTTTCGGCGCGGCTGGTTTCTTCGCGGCGCGCTTGCGCAGGGCTTCGCCCAGCGCACCACCGGGTGCCGCATCGGGCAGGGGGGTGGCGTCAGGTCCGCCGTCAAGGTCGGTGCCGAAGCTGTCTGCGACCACGGGGGCCGTGACGCCCACCGGCGCCGTCACCCCGCCCAGTCGCGGGGCGGTCTGGCGCAGGTTCGGCGGGATCGTGTCTTCGGGCTTCGCCCCGAAGGGCAGTTTCCGGCGCGAGGTAAAGCCCGCGACCGGCGGCGGAATGCCCCGAGGATCATGATCGCCGCGGAGTGGGGCGGGCGGCTGGTGGTCATCTTCCATCGACTCGTCGGGATCGACGATGGCGAACGGAGCCTCCGGCACTTCGTCGTGAAGGTCGGTTCCAACAGGTTCGGCCGCGCCCGCCTCTGCGTCCGTTTCTGTGCCCGTCTCTGCTGCGCCCCCCTCTGATCCGGGCGCATCTGGGACCGCAATGTCCCGTTCGTCTGCCTCGACCGCTCCAACCACGGCTTCCGGCGCAGGGTCATTTGCCCAAAGTCCGGCCTCCGCCGCGATCCTGGGCGCCACTTCCGGGGTGAGGGACGCAGCGGCTTCCGCCGCGACCTCCTCCATCTCCAACTCGGGCGCGTCCACGAGCGTCACCGGATCGGCGGCGGGCGTTTCCTGCGGTTGCGCTTCCGCGACCGGGGCAGGCTCTTCCGGCCCGATATCGGATTCCGGGGTGCCAGCGGGTTCGACGACCCCGGCTTCGGCCAAAGCCTCGGCGGCAACAAGGTCTTCGCCCCCGAAATTCTCCAGCGAGTCTTCAAGCGGCGCGGCGGCGGCGCGGTCTTCGGCCTCCGGTTCCGCCACGGCTTCAGTGGCCTCGGCTATGGCCGCCGCCTCGGGCTCCGCCGGTGCGACCGGGGTTTTCGGCAGTTCGGCCAGCCCGACGATCCGCACCGGGTTTGGATCGCGCTCAAGGCTGTCACCGGGGGCAAGGCGTTCCGCGATGCGGGCCGCGTGGCCAAAGAAGGGTTCGCCCGCGAAGGCATCGCCTTCCGGGATCGAGACGAAAGAGACCGGGTTGAACCCGTGGTCTTCGGCAAAGGCTTCCGCTTCGGAAAGCGTCAGACGCGTGACCACCGCCACCTTGACCGTATCGCCGGTGCCCGACCAGTCATAGGCGAGGTCGGCGATCGGGTAGGGCGTGCGTTCGGCCAGCGCCGCCTCGATCTGGCTGCGGCGCGCGGCTTCATCGGGGCCGGGCGCTTCAACCTCGGTGTAGAGGATCTGCGAATTCGGCAGCACCAGCTTTGTCGCCACGCCTTCGGGGGCGAGCGCCGTCGCGGTCTTGCGCAGGAAACGCAGGGTGTCTTCGATGGCGGTGTCTTCCAGATCCGCATCGCCCACCAGCATCCAGCCGCGGTTGGTGCGGTGCAGCAGGCGGATTCCGTCGTCCGAAAGGGTCAGTGCAAATCCAGGCTTCATTCCGGGCAAGTATCACATCCGCAACTGGCGCCGAAACGGTCTTCGGGCCCCCACTTTGGCTTAGAGCAGTTTTTCGCGCAAGGAAAGCCGACTGACCGCCGGACCGGCAAGGATTGCCTTGCGGCCAGCGCCTTATCGACGAATTGTGATGCGGCACTACGGAGGTTTTCACATGCGCATCCTTTCAAACGCCGCCGCCTACATGACCTGTGCGGCGCTTGCATTTCCCGCCCTTCATGCCGTGCCGGCGCTGGCCGACACCCCCACCCGCACCATCACCGTGACGGGGGAGGCGCAGGTCGCCACTGATCCCGACATGGCGACAATCACCCTGGGCGTGACCACGCAAGGAATGACCGCCAAGGCCGCGCTGGACGCCAACAACACCGCGCTGACCTCGGTCCTGGTCAAGCTGAAGGACGACGGGATCGAGCCGAAGGACATCCAGACCACTGGCCTGTCGGTCAATCCGCAGTTCGATTATCAGTCGAACTCGGGCGGCAGCCAGAAGATCACCGGCTATGTCGCCTCGAACATGGTGGTGGTTTCGGTTCGCAATCTCGAAACCCTGGGGGGCACGCTTGATGCGGTCGTGACCGAAGGCGCCAATACCCTGAACGGCATCAGCTTCGGCCTGCAGGACCCCGGCCCGAAAGAAGATGAGGCCCGCCGCGCCGCAGTGACCGAAGCCGCGCGCCGCGCGAAGCTTTACGCCGATGCCGCGGGCGTTGGGCTGGGGCCGGTGCTGTCGATCAGCGAACAGGGGACCAGCATGCCGCCACCCTTCATGAAGGCCAGTGCCGCGCGCGAGATGTCGGTGCCGGTCGAAGTGGGTCAGGTCAATGTCGGCGCCGCCGTCACGGTGACATACCAGATCGCCGACTGACTGACGGCCAAAGGAAAAGGGGCACCGTCGCGGGTGCCCCTTGTCGTTTTATAGAAAGGCTCAGGCGGTCGCCGCCGCCAGCGCCTGATCGAGGTCGGCGATGATGTCGGCCACATCCTCGATCCCGATCGACAGGCGCACCACATCCGGGCTTGCCCCCGCGGCGATCTGCTGGTCTTCGGTCAGCTGCCGGTGCGTGGTCGAAGCGGCGTGGATCACAAGGCTCCGCGTGTCGCCCAAGTTCGCCACATGGCTGAACATATTGAGATTGTTCACGAACTTGACGCAGGCGTCATAGCCGCCCTTGACCGCGAAGGTGAAAAGCGCGCCCGCGCCCTTCGGGCAGACGGTCGCCATGCGTCCATGCCAGGGCGAGGATTTCAGCCCCGCGTAGGTCACTTTCGTCACGCGCGGGTCTTTCTCTAGCCATTCGGCGACCTTCTGGGTGTTCTCGACATGGCGCTGCATCCGCAGGGACAGCGTCTCGATCCCCATCAGCGTGNNCGCAGGCTCAGCGTCTCGATCCCCATCAGCGTGTAATGCGCGCCCTGCGGGTTCATGGTCATGCCCAGATCGCGCAGGCCCACGGCGATCGAATGGAAGGTGAAGGCCATCGACCCCAGCGCCGGGTGGAAGGCAAGGCCGTGATAGGCGGGCTCGGGTTCCGAAAGCGAAGGGAACTTGCCCGATTTCGACCAGTCGAACTTGCCGCTGTCCACGACGATGCCGCCGGTGACGGTGCCATTGCCGGTCAGGAACTTCGTCGCCGAATGGACGACCAGCGTCGCGCCCAGCTCGATCGGGCGGCAGAGGTAGGGGCTGGCCAGCGTATTGTCGACGATCAGCGGCAGGCCCACCTTGTCGGCCACCTTCGCCACCGCCGGAATGTCGGTGATGTAGCCGCCGGGGTTCGAGATCGATTCACAGAAGATCGCGCGGGTGTCGTCATCGACCGCCGCCTCAAGCGCCGCCAGATCGTCGAAATCGACGAACCTGGTCGTCCAGCCGAAGCGCTTGATCGATTGGCCGAGCTGCGTGATCGTGCCGCCGTAAAGCCGGGTCGAGGCGACGATGTTCTTGCCCGGTCCCATCAGCGGGAACAGCGCCATGATCTGCGCCGCATGGCCAGACGAACAGCAGATCGCGCCCGCGCCGCCTTCCAGCGCCGCGACCCGTTCGGCCAGCGCCTGCACCGTGGGGTTCGTCAGGCGCGAATAGATGTAGCCAACCTCTTGCAGATTGAAGAGCCGCGCCGCGTGGTCGGCATCCTTGAAGACGTAAGCCGTGGTCTGGTAGATCGGCACCTGACGCGCGCCGGTCGCCGGATCGGGCGAAGCGCCTGCGTGGATGGTCAGCGTGTCGAAGGAATATTGGGTCATCGCGTGGTCCCCCCTTGATGTTGCGGGCGAACCCTAGCCAATGCGCGCGCGCCATACAACGCCCGGCGCGACGCGCGCGGAAGGCGCTTCGGACTGCCCTTGGACCGCATCACAGGCCGGGCGCGGCGGTTGACGTCCGTCGCCGGCTTCTCTACCTCGGCGCCATCATGGCACGCGCACCCCTTCTTCAGCTTTCCGGCATCTCGCTGACCTTCGGCGGCACCCCGGTTTTCGACAACCTTGACCTGACGGTGCAACCCGGCGACCGGGTGGCGCTGGTGGGCCGCAACGGGTCTGGCAAGTCCACCCTGATGAAGGTCATGGCCGGTCTGGTCGAGGCCGACGCCGGCACCCGCGTCGTGCCGCCCGGCGTGACCGTCGGCTATATGGAGCAGGAACCGGATCTGACCGGCTTTGCCACCTTGGGCGATTTCGCCGCGCAGCACCTGCCCGAGGGCGAGGCTTACCGCCTGTCGGTCGTGGCCGAGGGGCTGAAGTTCAACCCCGACACGCCCGTCGCCTCCGCCTCGGGCGGGGAACGGCGGCGGGCGGCGTTGGCCAAGCTTCTGGCCGAGGCGCCGGAACTCATGCTGCTGGATGAACCGACCAACCACCTTGATATTCAAGCCATCGGCTGGCTCGAGGCCGAGCTGAAGGACACCCGCGCCGCTTTCGTCCTGATCTCGCACGACCGCGCCTTCCTGCGCGCGCTGACCCGCGCGACGCTCTGGATCGACCGGGGGCAGGTCCGGCGGCAGGAACGTGGCTTCGAGGCCTTCGAGGACTGGCGCGAAACCACCTGGGCCGAGGAAGACGAGGCGCGCCACAAGCTGGAACGCAAGATCAAGGCCGAGGCGAAATGGGCGGTCGAAGGCATTTCGGCACGGCGGAAGCGCAACCAGGGCCGGGTGCGCGCGCTGGCCGCGCTCAGGGCGGAACGCGCGTCCATGATCCGCCGGCAGGGCACGGCGGCGATGGAGTTCGACGCGGGCCCCACATCGGGCAAGCTGGTGATCGAAGCCAAAGGGATTTCAAAGGCTTTCGGGGACAAGATCATCCTGAAACCCTTCGATCTGCGGGTGCTGCGCGGCGACCGGATCGCCTTTGTCGGCCCGAACGGCGTTGGCAAGACCACGCTCCTGAAGATGCTGACCGGCGAGGTGGCCCCCGATATCGGCAGCGTCAAGCACGGCACCAATCTGGAAATTGCGGTCTTCGATCAGGCGCGCGCGACCCTCGATCTGTCGATGTCGCTTTGGGACGGGCTGGTGAACGACCCGGACATGGCGGTGTCCGGCAGGTCGGATCAGGTCATGGTGCGCGGCACGCCGAAACACGTCGTGGCCTATCTCAAGGATTTCCTCTTCGACGAAGCCCAGGCCCGCGCCCCCATCGGGTCGCTGTCGGGGGGCGAACGCGCGCGGCTTCTCTTGGCGCGGATCATGGCGAAGCCGTCGAACCTGCTGATCCTCGACGAGCCGACGAACGATCTGGATGTTGAAACGCTCGACCTGCTGCAAGACCTGCTGGGCGATTACGACGGCACCGTGCTGCTGGTCAGCCACGACCGCGATTTCATCGACCGCGTGGCGACGACCACCGTTGCGCTGGAAGGTGAGGGCCGCGCCACGGTCTACGCGGGCGGCTGGAGCGACTATCAGGCGCAAAAACCCGTTGAGGCAGAGACGCGCCCCGCAGCCAGCGCCACGCCGAAGCCGCAGATGACGCAAGGCGCGAAGAAACCCGCGCAGGGGCTTACGTTCACGGAAAAACACCGGCTTGAGGCGCTGCCGAGCGTCATCGAAAAGCTGGAAGCGGAAATCGCGAAACTGACCGATTTCCTGTCGGCGCCAGACCTTTTTTCGACCGCGCCCGAAAAGTTCCGCAAGGCTTCCGAAGGTCTGGCCGAACGTCAGGCGGCACTGGCGGCGGCCGAGGAAGAATGGCTGACGCTGGAAGAAAAGGCCTCTGCCTGACCAGCCCAGCTACAGAACCGGGCGCAAAAAATGCGCCCGGTGCCGGTCTTTCAGTCGCCGATCAGCCGCGGCGGCGGCGGCGGCCGCCATCCGACCCACCCGAACCGGCAGTGTTGAAGCTGACGTCGGGCAGGCTGACAAGGCCGCTCAGGTTCGGGAAGGGCGCCGTGGCGTGCGGAATGGCGTTCGCCGCGACGAAATGTTCCTGGAAGCGCGGCTCGATCGCGGTCTCGACCTTGTGGATGCGGGCGACCTCGGCCTCGATGGCGGCGCGGGCGCCGATGTTGCACAGCGCGATCCGCGCCCCGGTTCCGGCGGCGTTCCCGGCAGAGGTCACCTTTTCCAGCGGGCAATCGGGAATCATCCCCAGCACCATCGCGTGCTTGGGCGAGATATGGGCCCCGAAGGCGCCGGCCAGCACGATCCGGTCGACATGATCGGCGCCAAGTTCGTCCATCAGCAGTTGCGCGCCGGCATAAAGCGCCGATTTCGCCAATTGGATCGCCCGGATATCGCCTTGGGTGACGCTGATCCGCGGCCCGCCCGAATCGCGCCCGTCGTAAAGCACATAGGCATTGGTGCGGCCCGTAGGCACGCAGCGCGTCGTGCCGGTCTGGTCGGCCGAGCCGATCAGCCCGCCCGCATCGACCAACCCGGCCATCCGCATTTCGGCCACGACCTCGATGATGCCCGATCCGCAGATGCCGGTGATGCCGGTCTGCTTGGTCGCCTCGGCAAAGGCCGGATCGTCGGACCAGATGTCGCTGCCAATGACGCGGAAGCGCGGTTCCTTCGTCACCGGGTTGATCTCGACCCGTTCGATGGCGCCGGGGGCGGCGCGTTGGCCGGAACTGATCTGCGCGCCTTCAAACGCGGGGCCGGTGGGCGAGGAACAAGCCAGAACCCGGTCCTTGTTGCCCAGAAGGATTTCGGCATTGGTGCCAACATCGACAATCAGGACCAGATCTTCAGACTTGTTCGGTTCTTCCGACAATGCCACGGCGGCGCAGTCCGCCCCGACATGGCCCGCGATGCAGGGAAGGATATAGACGCGGGCCTGGGCGTTGATCGCCGTCAGGTCCAGATCGCGCGCGGCAATCGACAGGCTTTCCGAGGTTGCCAGCGCAAAGGGCGCCTGGCCCAGCTCGACCGGGTCGATGCCCAGGAGCAGGTGGTGCATGACCGGGTTCATCACGACGACCGTCTCGACGATCCGCGTGGCGTCGATCCCGGCTTCCGTGGCGATGCTGCCCGCAAGGGTGTTGATCGCCTGCCGCACGGCCTGCGTCATCTCGACATCGCCGCCAGGGTTCATCATCGCATAGCTCACGCGGCTCATCAGGTCTTCGCCAAAGCGGATCTGCGGGTTCATGAGGCCCGAGGACGCCAGCACCGACCCGTCCGACAGGTCGCACAGATGCGCCGCGATGGTGGTGGAGCCAAGGTCGATCGCCAGCCCGTAAAGCGGGCCTTCGAAATAGCCGGGCCAGAGGTCGATCAGCCGCGCCTGCCCGTGGTGGTCGCGGTGGACGGCGGCGGTGATCTTCCATTCGCCCTTCCTGAGCACGCCTTGCAGGCGGCGCAGAAGCGGCAGTTCGGCCCCGAGCCCCTCGATCTGCCACTGGTCCTTCAGGGCCAGGGCCAGCCGCTGGAAATCGCCCGAAGGCTCGTGCATGTCGGGTTCCGTCACCTCGACGTAGTAAAGGTGGGTGGCGGGGTCCATGGTGATGTCGCGCACGGTGGCCGATTTGCGGATCACCTGCTTGTGGACCTGGCTTTCCGGCGGCACGTCGATGACGACATCGCCCATGATCTTGGCCTGGCAGCCCAGACGCCGCCCGTCGATCAGCCCGCGGATGCGCTTGTAGCGGTCCTCGACCGCGTTCCATTCGCTCAGCGCATCGGGGGCGACATGGACGCCATGCTTGGCAAAATCGCCGTAGCCGGGCGTGATCTGGCACTTCGAACAGATGCCGCGCCCACCACAGACGCTGTCAAGATCGACGCCCAGCTGGCGCGCCGCGGTCAGGACCGGCGTTCCCGGCGCGAAATGCCCGCGCTTGCCCGAGGGCGTGAAGATCACCAGCGGCAGGTCTGCCTCGACCGATGCGGCGGGGCTCAGCGTTTCAGGCGAGGCGGTGGAGGGCGACTGGGACATGGCTATCTCGTGTCAGAAGGGTCTGGCCCGGACCGGGGGCACCGGTCGCTGGCTTGGAAAAAGCGTGAGACAGGTGATGGACGATTACCGGACGCGCGCGGCCGGGACAGCCGCTCGGATCCTTTGGCATCTGGTCTTTTCCTGTCGCAGGCGAAGGATAGCGGGGCCGGGGCGATCTGCAATGCCCGCGAGCGGCGGATGGAGGAACGGATGCGTCAGCGGCACGGCTGACATGCCGATGCCCCGGCGTGGACCGGGGCATCGGAAGTCCTGTCAAAGGGTCGTTCAGCCCCGCGCGCGGCGTCCGCCCCGGCGGCCCGAGGTCGCCGAGGACGCCGCGGCGCTGGCTTCCGAGAAGGTCGCGCCGGCTTCCACGGCCTCGATCACCTTGGCGAACCGGATCCATTCGCCGCCGTTCGAGTCGTGGTTCATCAGGAAGTTCGCGGCGCGGATCGCCTCCATCTCGACCTGGCGGACCGGGTTCATGATGGCGCTGGTCATGCCGGCGCAGATCGCCATCGGCAGGAAGGCCGCGTTGATCCCGTGGCGATGCGGCATCCCGAAGCTGATGTTCGACGCGCCGCAGGTGGTGTTGACGCCCAGTTCTTCCCGCAGGCGGCGGACCAGCGCGAAGACCTGCTGGCCGGCGGTCGCCATCGCGCCGATCGGCATGACCAGCGGATCGACCACGATGTCATGGGCGGGGATGCCGAAATCGGCGGCGCGTTCGACGATCTTTTTCGCCACGGCGAAACGGACATCGGGATCGGGCGAAATCCCCGTGTCGTCGTTCGAGATGGCGACGACCGGCACGTTGTATTTCTTGACCAGCGGCAGAACCAGTTCCAGCCGCTCTTCCTCGCCAGTGACCGAGTTCAGAAGCGGACGGCCCTCGCAGGCCGACAGGCCCGCTTCCAGCGCGGCCGGAACCGAACTGTCGATGCACAGCGGCACGTCGACGGTCTGCTGCACGATCTCGATCAGCTGCTTCATCAGGGTCGGTTCGACGAAGTTGTTGTCGGCGTAACGCGGGTCTTCGGCCATCTTGTTGGTGAAGACCGCGCCCGAGTTGATGTCGAGAACCGTGGCCCCGCAGGCCACCTGTTCCAGCGCGTCCTTGATGACGGTCTCGAAGTTTCCGGCCTCGAGTTCGGCCGCCAGCTTCTTGCGGCCGGTGGGGTTGATGCGTTCCCCGATCACGCAGAACGGTTCGTCAAAGCCGATGACGACGGTCCTGGTTTTCGATTCGACGACGGTACGGGTCATGTCTGGTCCTGCGTGTTGGATCTGGTCAATTCGGGCCGGTCTGGCGCGGGTTATTTCAGGGCGGGGGCCGCTGCGGCGCCGCCGTGGTCGATGGCCCAGGTGGCATTGGTCTTGATGCCACCAAGGGGGAAGAAATGCACGGCCTCGATGCCGAAATCCGGGTTTTTGGCCTTGTGCGCCGCGAGCGCCGCCACGACATCCGTCGGCTCGTAGGGCAGAAGCAGCTTCGTCACGTCCATCGCGCGTTTCTGCAGCACCTTGAGCGAGGGGCCGACGCCGCAGGCGATGGCGAACTTGATCAGCGTCTGCAGCTTCGCGGGGCCGGCGATGCCGATATGGACGGGGATGCGGATGCCTTCGGCGGCCAGACGGTCGACCCAGGCGATGACCGGCTTGGCGTCAAAGCAGAACTGCGTCGCCAGCGCCATCCTGGCGTCGGTGCTGTCGGCGAACTTCTGTTTCCAGTGCAGCGCCTCAAGAACGTTGCGGTCCGATCCGTCCGGGTCGATGTCCTTGTTGCCTTCCGGGTGGCCTGCGACGTGGAGCCGTTCGAAATCGCCAAAAAGGCCGCTTTCGATCAGCTGCATCGAGCTTTCGTATTCACCCACCGGCTTGGCCACGCCACCGGCCAGCAGAAGCGCCTGCTTGACGTCGGCTTCGGTCTTGTAGCGGTTGATCCAGTCGGCCAGTTCGGTGCGCGACTTGATGATCCGGGCCGGGAAGTGCGGCATCGGCTCGTAGCCTTCGCGGCGCAGGCGGGCGGCGGTGGCGACCATCTCTTCGATGGGCGTGCCTTCGATATGGGCGATGTAGACGCGGGTGCCGGCGGGAAGGAGTTTGCGGAAATCCTCGACGTTGGCGGCGGTGCGCGGCATCACCTCGATCGAATAGCCCTTCAGGAAGGCTTCGATTTCGGCCGCGTTGCCGGCGGCTGCGGGGTCGTCACGTCTGAATTTCAACAGCGCCATGTCGGGAACTCCGGGTTGGGGGTGCAGGGGCGGGGTCAGCCTTTCGGCGTGTTCCAGCCGTCGTTTTCAATCAGTGTCTTGATCCGCGCCGTGTCGTATTCGGCGATGATCCGGGCCGCTTCGGCATCCGCCACGGCGGCATCTTCGCCCGTCAGCTCGTAGGGCGCGGCCTTGCGCCATTCGGCCAGATAGGCGTCCGTCTCGCGTGCGCCGACCTTCATGGCGCAACGGTCGATGGCCTGTTCGAAGCGTTCGGGCAGCTGCCGTTTCACGCCCCGGCGCCCCTTGCCCACGATGACTTGGGCGGGAATGTCGCGCCAGTAGACGATGATCACTTCTGCCATGTCGACTCCTGTTTCTCGGGTTCCGTTTACGTCGCTTTCCGGCGCTGCCGATGACGGTTTTCGACATTCTGCGGGGATCTTGCGACAGGCCCCGTTCTAGTTTGTCCAAGCGCCGGGGTCACGGGGCAGGGCGGCCCAAAATTCTCATGATCTTGATGAACGAAAGCCGGCCTTCGCAGGGCGGGCTTGCCAGTCTCCGCACAGGATTTGTGCGGATGCGTCGGCTTGTCGCAGCCCGCATCTGCCCCGACATTGGGGCCAGAGGGGCGCGGGCCGGAACCCGCGTCCGACACAGGAACCGAATTCATGAGCTGGAACCCCGCCCTGACGCCGCATATGCCCGATCCGACCAACCCCGATGCGATCGAGACTCTGATCGTCCCGCGGTCGCGCGACCTTGGCGGCTTCGAAGTGCGGCGCGCGCTGCCCGCGCCAAAGCGCCAGATGGTCGGCCCCTTCATCTTCTTCGATCAGATGGGCCCGGCCGAGTTCCTGACCGGGCAGGGGATCGACGTTCGACCGCATCCCCATATCGGGCTGGGCACCGTCACCTACCTGTTCCAGGGCCATTTCCACCACCGCGACAGCATCGGCACCGATCAGGTGATCCTGCCCGGCGCGGTCAACTGGATGGTGGCGGGCAAGGGCGTCACCCATTCCGAACGCACCGACAGCACTGCCCGGCAGGGGCCGCACAGCCTGTTCGGCATCCAGACCTGGATGGCGCTGCCCGAGGCGGCAGAGGATCGCGCGCCGATGTTCGAACACCACGGCGCGGCCAGCCTTCCCGAAATCGAGGCCGAGGGTGTGAAACTGCGCCTGATCCTTGGCACCGCCTACGGCGAAAAGGCCCCGGCGACGCTTTTTTCCGATACGTTCTACGCCGATGTGGCGCTGGCGCCTGGCGCGCGCTTTCCCATGCCCGACGACCATGAGGATCGCGGCATCTATGTGATCGACGGTTCCGTCCAGATCGCGGGCCAGAATTTCGACACCGGGCGGATGATGGTCCTGCGCCCCGGCGATCCGGTGACGGTCGCCGCCGGCCCGACGGGCGCGCGATTGATGATCCTTGGCGGCGCCACGATGGGCGGGCCGCGCTATGTCTGGTGGAACTTCGTGGCCTCGTCCCGCGAACGGATCGAGCACGCGAAAGAGGAATGGGCGCGCGGCGCCTGGGGCGAGGGGCTGTTTTCGCTGCCGAAGGGCGACACCGACGAATTCATTCCGCTTCCGCCACGCTAGCGTGCGGAAGGGATCACGCGCGCCCCGCCTGGGCCAGTTCTCCGGGCAGGGCGGGCGCGATCCGCATCGTCAGGCGCGTTTCGGCCACGCTGGGGCTCAGCGTCAGGCGGCGTTCGGAAAGCGCCGCCGCGGCCAATGCGAACTGCACCTGTGCCGGATCAAGGTCCGCCCCCGCATCCTGCCGCGTCAACCGCGACCAGAGCGAGGGGTCGACCTTCAGCCGCTGCGCCTCGGCCTCGATCTGCCAGCCCGCGCCTTCGGTCAGCGCCGCGATGCGGATCTGTCCGCCATAGGGCATCGCCACCTCAAGACACTGGACCAGCAGGAACACCAGCTTCACATCCTGCCGCGCCACATCGCCCGGCATCGCCCATTCGACCTTCAGCCGTCCGCCGCGGGTCATGTCGTCAAGGATCGCCCGCACCTCGGACCGGGCGACCGACTGGCCCAGTGCCGCCGCGCCGAAGGCGATGCGGAAGAACTTGATCCGCGCATTGGCATTCGTCACGCTTTCGGCGATCAGCGTCAGTTCCGGCCCGGCCTGTCCCGGCGTCATCATCATCAGTTCCACCCCATTGCCGATGGCGCCAAGCGGGCTGATAAGATCGTGGCAGATGCGAGAGCCAAGAAGGGCGGTCAGGTCGGTCACGGGGCAGGTCCAATCACTTTGTAAAATGGGGGCGGCGAGTGCCGGGAAGAAAAATCGGTCAGGCGGAAATGGGTGCGGCACCAAGAGGCGCCGCGGCATGAACATGTTTCTGGAACCGGGAATGCTGGTGCGTCATCCCGGCCAGCCGGACTGGGGCCTCGGGCAGGTCCAGTCGGTCATCGGCAACCGGATCACGGTGAATTTCGAACATGCCGGCAAAAGGGTGATCGATGGCAATCATGTCGTTCTTGAACTGGTGTTTTCGTCGGAAATCTGACGGGAATCGGTAAATAAACACTCAACCGAAAAGTGTGGCGCGATCTCGGCGCTGGCGGGGCGGACTTGCAACATCGCGGCGCTTCGGCCTAGAAACCTGCGCGCACAGAGGGATTGCGCGGCTGAAGGCGGGCCATGATCGAGACATCTCCCCAATATCAGGTCCGCCTTGCGCGAGATGACCGCGACCTCGTGGCCGCGCAGCGGCTGCGCTATCTGGTCTTTGTCGAGGAGCTCGGCGGCGACGGCCCCGGCGTCGATCACGCCAGGCGGATTGAGAGCGATGAATTCGACCCGGTGAACGATCACCTTGTGCTGGTCGATACCCGCCGCAATCCCGATGATCTTGATCACGTCATGGGCGTCTACCGGCTGCTGACCGGCCGTCGCGCGGCGGAATTCGGGCGCTTCTATTGCGACGGCGAATATGATCTGACGCTTCTGCGGCAGTCCGGGCGCAGGCTTCTGGAGCTTGGCCGAAGCTGTATCCATCCCGATCTGCGCGGCAGCACCGCGATGTTCCTGCTGTGGAACAGCCTTGCGGAATTCGTGCTCGACAACGGCATCGAGGTGCTGTTCGGCGTCGCCAGCTTCCACGGCACCGATGTCGGGGCGCTGGCCCTGCCTCTGTCCTGGCTCCACCACCACCACCTGGCCCCGCCCGAGCTTCGGGTGCGGGCGCTGCCACCGGGGTATCAGGCCATGGATCTGATCCCCGAGGCCCAGATCGACCGCCGCAGCGCCATGATCGAGATGCCGCCGCTGATAAAGGCCTACCTGCGGCTTGGCGGTTTCGTGGGCGAGGGCGCCTTTGTCGACCGGCCCTTCAACACCACCGATGTCTGCCTCTTGATGGACACCACGGTGATGAGCGAACGCCATCGCGGCTATTACACCCGCCGCCGCGAGGATCGGTCATGACCACCTGGATCGGCGATCCGCCGCCCGCCCGCATCATCGACTGGGCGGGACGGTGGCGGATCGCCCGTCGCCTCGTCCCGATGGGACTGGTCACCTACGGCGGATTGCTGGTGCTCTTGGTGCTGCGGCTGGTCGAAGGGCCGCTGACGGGGCCGCAGCGGCCGCTGACGCCCTGGATCACGCGGGCGGTCTGCCGGGCGAACCTCTGGCTCATGGGGTTTCGCTACCATGTCCGGGGGCGACCGATGGCCGGGCGCGGCGCGCAGGTCGCCAACCACGCGGGCTGGCTTGACATCTTCACCCTGAATGCCTGTCAGGCGATCTATTTCGTCGCCAAATCCGAAGTCTCGAAATGGCCCGGCATCGGCTGGCTGGCCCGCGCCACCGGGACCGTCTTCATCGCGCGCGATCCGCGTCAGGCCCGGGCGCAGCAGGCGCTGTTCGAGGATCGCCTGCGCTGGGGCCACCGGATCCTGTTCTTTCCCGAAGGCACATCGACCGACGGATTGCGCGTCCTGCCCTTCAAGTCGACGCTCTTTGCGGCCTTCTACAGCCACGGGCTTGACCATGTGATGCAGATTCAGCCGGTCACGGTGATCTACCGCGCCCCCGACGGCCGCGACCCGCGTCTTTATGGCTGGTGGGCGGACATGGAATTCGGCACCCACTTCCTGGCGACGCTGGCCGAACCGCGGCAGGGCGGCATCGAGGTGGTCTTTCACGATCCCGTGGCCGTCGATGCCTTCCCGTCGCGAAAAGAGCTTTCGGCGCATTGCGAAGGCGTCATCCGGGCAGAACTCGCCGCCCGCCTGGGCGACCGCTACGCAGGCTAGACGGGCGGCCCAGGCCGGCCGCCTCAGCTCATCGCCTTTTCGAAGGCCAGCAGGGCGGCGACCGGGTCTTCGGTCTTCCAGATTTCCTCGCCGAGGGCGAAGAAATCGGTCATCGGCGCCAGCGTGCGGATCAGCGCCTCGTCAAGCGCGCCTTCGGCCACGACCGGCACCTCGACCATTTCCGACCACCAGGCGAACAGGTCAAGCCCGACCCGCGCACCCGATCCGAGCGTCGTTTCCCCGACCGGCCCGAAGGACACATAATCCGCCCCGGCTTCGCCCGCGCCCAGGCCTTCATGCCGGGTGGTGCCGCAGAAGGCGCCGACGATGGCATCTGCGCCCAGATCCTTGCGCGCCTGGCGAACGTCGTGCGCGCCATTGGGCAGGTGGACCCCGTCCAGCCCGTGCCGTTCCACCAGCCGCAGGTGGCTGTCGATCACCACCGCGACATCGCGTTCATGCGCGACCGCGCGCACGGCATCGGCGGCGCGACCCCAGGCGTCTTCGTCCCGGGTGGCAAGCGTCAGGCGCAGGCAGGCGACATCGACGGCATCGAGCACGCGCGCCAGAAGGCCCGGAAAGACATCCAGATCGAAGCTCGGCGGGGTCAGAAGGTAGATCTGCGGGCGTTCGGCTTCGTCAGACATGGCGGGCTCCTCTCGGCGCGTCGGATTCGCACCGATTAGCGCAGAACGGGGCGTTTGGCCAGAATCGCCGGGATGTGCGCGGCACCAGTCTTCTTGCCAGCGCGCGGGCGCGCGCGTATCAGGCCCGCGACCCGACACCCCCTTCTTGCGCAAAAGGCCCCGATGACCGATCAACCGACCTTCGTTCTTGTCCGCCCGCAGATGGGCGAAAACATCGGTGCGGCGGCGCGGGCGATGCTGAACTTCGGGCTGGCGCGGATGCGGCTGGTCGATCCGCGCGACGGCTGGCCCAGCCCCAAGGCTGTCGCCATGGCCTCGGGCGCGGCGGGGCGGGTTCTGGATCATGCGGGGGTCTTCGCCACCACGCCTGACGCGGTGGGGGATGCCGCCTTCGTCTTTGCCACCACCGCCCGGGGCCGCGACCTGACCAAACCCATCGTCACCCCGGAACGCGCCATGGAACAGGCCCGCACCCTGATCGCCAGCGGCCAGAAGGTGGCGTTCCTCTTCGGCCCGGAACGCACGGGGCTGGAAAACGACGACATCGCGCTGGCCAATGCGATCATCTCGATCCCGGTCAACCCGGAATTTCCCTCGCTCAATCTTGCGCAGGCGGTCCTGCTTTGCGCCTATGAATGGCAGCGCCAGGGCAGCGATACCCCGCCCGAGGTTCTGGCCCTTGGCCGCACCGAACGCGCCAGCGCGCTTGAGGTGAAGCACCTGGCCGACCACTACGAAGAACGCCTTGAGGCGGCGGGCTTCTTCTTCCCGGCCACCAAGGCCGAGGGCATGAAGCTCAACCTCCGCAACCTCTGGAGCCGGATGCCCCTGACGCGCGCCGATGTGCAGACGCTGCATGGGGCGCTGCGCCAGCTTCTGCGGCGCCGCGACTGAACGGCGCCACCCTTGCGGGGCCGGGGCGGGCGTCCTAGTGTCCGGGCCAAGTGAGCAGGGGGCAGGACAGATGGCCGGACAGCGCAGCATTTTCGAAGATGTGGGCAGCGATACTCCGCGCCCGCCCACCCCCAAGGGCGGCATGATCGACGCGGGCCGGGATCGCGGACGGCGTGCGGTGCGGATCTGGCTGATCGTGATCTTCGCGCTGGTCGTGGCGATGATCGCGGTGGGCGGTCTTACCCGGCTGACGGATTCGGGGCTGTCGATCACCGAATGGCGGCCCGTGACCGGGGCCATTCCGCCGCTGAGCGACGCCGACTGGCAGGCCGAATTCGCGAAATACCAGCAAAGCCCGGAATACCGGCTGCAAAACAGCCAGATGGACCTTCAGGCATTCAAGACGATCTTCTGGTGGGAATGGGGCCACCGGCTTCTGGGCCGGGTGATCGGTCTGGTCTGGGCGGTCGGTCTTGTTTTCTTCGCCGCGACACGCCGGGTGCCTGCGGGGTGGATGGGGCGGCTGCTGGTGCTTGGCGTGCTTGGCGGCCTGCAAGGGGCCATTGGCTGGTGGATGGTCGCCTCGGGGCTGGAGGGCGACCGGGTCGATGTCGCCTCTTACCGGCTGGCGGTGCATCTGGGGCTGGCCTTCGCGATCCTCGGGCTGACGTTCTGGATGATCCTCGATCTGGGCCGATCCGAGACCGACCTGATGCAGGCGCGGCGGGTGGGCGAGCGGCGTCTGTTCGCGCTGGGGACCGGGCTCATGCACATGGCCTTCCTGCAGATCCTTCTGGGCGCGCTGGTCGCGGGCATCGACGCGGGCCGCGGCTTTCCGACCTGGCCCCTGATGAACGGCAGCTTCTTCCCGGCAGACGCCTTCTATGTGCCCGATGGCGGGGCCACCTGGCGGGCCTTCTTCGAAAACCCGGGGCTGGTGCAATTCAATCACCGGATGTTTGGCTACCTGCTGTTCGCCTTCGCCATCGTCGCCTGGCTTCGCGGCCGGAAATCCACCCATCCGGTGACGGCGGGGGCCTTCACGCTGGTGCTGGTCGGCATCCTTGCGCAGATCGCGCTTGGGATTTTCACCGCGCTTTACGCAGCACCGCTTCAGCTTGGTCTTGCCCACCAGCTTGGCGCGATCGCGGTCCTCTGCTTCATCCTGCGCGCCCGGCATCTGGCGCAAAGCCCCATTGTCCAATCGATCAGAGGATCACATTGATGACCGCTTTTCATGACCTGATGGCCTTCCAGCGCGAAACCGAGGCCCTGGCCCAGATCGCGGGGCGGCTGAGCTGGGATCAGGAAACCGTCATGCCTCGCGGCGCCGCCCTGCAACGCGGCGAGGAAACCGGCGCGCTGGAAGGCGTGCTGCACGCGCGCCGCACCGATCCGCGCGTCGGCGACTGGCTGTCGCAGGCGAAGGCGCCCGATGCGGCGGGGCAACGGGCGCTGGACCTGATCTACCGCAGCTATGCCCGAAGCGCCTGCATCCCGGCGCGGCTCGCGCAGGAAACCGCGCGGCTGACCTCGGTCGCGCAAGGCATCTGGGCCGAAGCGCGCGCGGCCGAGGATGTGGCGGCCTTCCTTCCGACCCTGTCCGAGGTAGTGGCGCTGAAGCGCGAGGCGGCGCAGGCCCTGATGGCGGGCGGCTTTGGCGCCACGGCCTATGACGCGCTTCTGGACGATTATGAACCCGGCGCCACCGCCAGAAACCTTGCCGCGATGTTCGACCGCATGCGCCCGCGCCTTGTCGCCCTGCGCGAGGCGGTTCTGGGCGCCAGTCACCAGCCCGCGCCGCTGGAAGGCATCTTCCCCAAGGCCGCGCAGCTGCGTCTGGCGCATCATCTGGCGCAGGCCTTCGGCTACGACTTCACCCGCGGCCGGATCGACGAGGCGGTGCATCCGTTTTCCTCCGGCGCGGGGAACGACGTGCGGATCACGACCCGGGTGGTGGAATCCGATCCCTTCAACTGCATCTATTCGACGATCCACGAAGTGGGTCACGCCACCTACGAACAGGCGATCTCGCAGGACTACCTGCTGACGCCCCTGGGGGCCGGGGCCTCGATGGGCGTCCACGAAAGCCAAAGCCGGATCTATGAAAACCAGCTTGGACGGTCGCGGGCCTTTGCCGAATGGCTTCATGACCGGATGACCCGCGCTTTCGGCCCGCTGGCGCTGCCGGACGCCGATGCGCTTTACGGCGCGATCAACCGCGTCCGTCCCGGTTTCGTGCGGACCGAGGCCGATGAGGTGCATTACAACCTCCACATCATGCTGCGCTTCGATCTGGAACGCGCCCTGATCGCGGGCGATCTGGCGGTGGCCGATCTGGAAGCCGCCTGGAATGACCGTTTCCGCGCCGATTTCGGCGTCGCGGTCGACCGGCCGTCGCACGGGATGCTGCAGGACGTGCATTGGTCGGTGGGGCTGTTCGGCTATTTCCCGACCTATACCCTGGGGAACGTCTATGCCGGCTGCCTTTACAAGGCGATGAAGGCCCAGGTCACGGACATCGACGCCGGCCTTGCCACCGGCACCGCCAGCGCCGCGACCGATTGGCTTCGTGATCGCCTGCAGCGGAACGGCGGCCTTTATCCGCCAGCCGAAGCCATCGAGCTTGCCTGCGGATTTGCCCCGACCGAAGGGCCGCTTCTGGACTATCTGGAAGCGAAGTTCCGCAGCCTTTACCGGCTGTAGATCGCCCCCTCCCGGCCGGGACAGGAAAGCGGCGCCGGGGAAACCCATTGCGCGGGCTTTCCTCCTGTTCGCCGTCCGGTGGGATTTCCCCCTCGTTGATGGCCGCCTTGTCATGAGAATGCGCTGAAAGGGCGCGATGACTTGCGCAAGCAACGGTTCGGGAGGCCTGGTTTTGAACGCGAGCGGGAACGGGATCTGGATCACCCAAAGCAAGCCCGGCCGACAGGGGCTGGCCTCGATCCTGGGCGTGGCGGTGGGGTGGCGATAATCCTCGGCGTTCGCCAGGCACAGGGGCTGGCACCCGCGACCAGCCTTTCGGCACTGGGCCTGGCGGGCTTGGTCGTGGTCATTTCTCTGATGGTGCTGATCACCGATGGCAGGCAGACGATTACGGTCGATGCGGACCGGCGGATTGTCCGTATCGATCAGGAATCGCGGATGGGACAAAGGCAGCGTGTCATCGCCTTTGACGACATCGCCGATGTTCACCTGGGCGAGATCGGGGACAAGGAAGGCGGCAGCATCGCCTATTTCGTGCAACTTCGCCTGAAGAATGGCAAGGATGTCGGCCTGTTCGTCGGCGCCTATAATGGTGTCTTGGATCGGGCGGCCATGAACGCACGCCGTCAGCGGCTGGCCGATTACCTGCGCGCGTAATCTGGCCAGACACCATTTCGGCAGGGGGCGCCGCCGCGCACTGCGCGTCCGGGGTGCCGACAGGGGGGCAGAAGCCGGTGCCTGATGAAGAAACCCCGCCAGATCAGTGGCGGGGTCGGTCATGGCGTCCGCCAGGGTCCGCGGGTTCCCCTCAGAACGGGATTTCGTCGTCCAGGTCGCTGCGCCCGCCGCCGCCGAAGCCACCGCCGGAGGAACTGCCGCCGCCCGACGAACCGCCGCCATAGCCGCCGCCCGATCCGCCGCCATAGCCGCGATCATCGTCATAGCCGCCCGATGCGCCGCCGCCCGCGCCCGATCCTTCGCCACGGCCGCCCAGAAGCGTCAGTTCGCCGCGATAGGGGCGCAGCACGATTTCGGTGGTGTAGCGGTCCTGGCCCGACTGATCCTGCCATTTGCGGGTTTCAAGCTGGCCCTCGATATAGACGGTCGAACCCTTGCGCAGATATTGCTCGGCAATCTTGGCGAGGTTTTCGTTGAAGATCGCCACCGAATGCCATTCGGTGCGTTCCTTGCGCTCGCCGCTGTTCTTGTCGCGCCACGTCTCCGACGTGGCGATCCGCAGGTTCACGACCTTGCCGCCGTTCTGGAACGACCGCACTTCCGGGTCGCGGCCAAGATTTCCGACGATGATGACCTTGTTGACCGATCCAGCCATGTTGCGACCTTTCCAAAGATTCTCCGGGCTTCCTGTTAGACCATCCTGCTTTGGTAAACAAAGCCTGAAGTGCGGGGCGATGTTCCGCCCGATCCGCATCATCTTCGGCGGAAAGCGTCTCAAACCTTTGGTGGAGATGCACCAAATCCGCCCGCCTGCACCTGAAATCGGATGGTGCCGCAGCGCGGCATGGCCGAGGTGGATGCCGTCCGGCCCGACACGCCGCCGGACTGGTTTCACACACACCCCGAAAGGAAATGCTGATGAACCGTTTCTCGATGTTTGCCACCGCAACGTTGATGTCGCTGGCGCTGGGTCTTCCGGCGCTTGCCGAAGGCAAGGTCGATCCGGCCGTGCAGGAAAAGCTGACCGCCCAGCTGGTCAAGGACGGCTACGAGGTCCGCAAGATCCAGATGGAGGACGGCCTGGTCGAGGCCTACGCCGTGAAGGATGACAAGACCTACGAGATGTATTTCGACAAGGACCTGAAGGTTGTGAAGAAAAACTGACTTCCCAATGACCTGTCGGCGGCGCGGAGTTAGCCCTCGCGCCGCCATTTTCCCGATCCTAAAAAAGGGGCCTTGCCATGTCCGCAGTCACACCTGAACTCCGCACAGAGCCTGCCGCCAGCGGCCGCTCGATCCGGGTCTGGGACCCGATGGTGCGGCTTTTCCACTGGACGCTGGTCATCTGTTTCGTGACCAACGCCTTTCTCAACGATCCCGAAAAAGCCTTTCATCACTATGTCGGCTATATCGTCGTGGGCCTTGTGGCGTTGCGCGTGGTCTGGGGGATGATCGGCACGCGCCACGCCCGGTTCCGCGATTTCCCGCCCTCGGTTCTGGCGGCCGTCAAGCAGGCGCAGGACATGGTGACGGGCCGGCGGCACGTTCATGCCGGGCATTCGCCGCTGGGCGCCCTGATGATCTACAATCTGCTGCTGACCTTTCTGGCGATCGGCGTCACTGGTTACATGCAGCTGACAGTCCGCTTTTTCGGCATGGATTGGGTCAAGGAACTGCATGAGCTTTTCGTGACCTGGGCGGAAATATCCGTTGCGGCGCATGTCGCAGCCGTGATTTTCGAAAGTCGGCGGCTGAAGGTAAACCTCGCTCGGGCTATGGTGACAGGCACCAAGACGATTCCCGACTGAAAAGGCAGAGGATGCCCTACGCTGCGACGACCACCGCACCGGCCCCGGTTGACAGGGCACCCCGGTCTGCGGCCCTTGGCAAGACCAGCGCCGCTCTGTTCGCGCTGATCGCGTTGCAGACGCTTTGCATCGTGCTTTTCCTGGCCGATCTTTACGCCGACCTCCGGGAATTTGGCGCAAGCCTCTGGACCGAAGGGCATCTTTATACCGAGGTCACCGCCAATCTTGCCCTGATTGCCGCCGTCATCGTCGAAGTGCGGTTCCTGCGCCAGATCCTTGCCCGGCAAGCCCATGCCGAACGGGCGCTGTCGGTGGCTTCGGGCGCGCTTCACGAGGTGATCGAGGGCTATTTCGCGCAATGGGCGCTGACGCCGTCGGAAGCCGATGTGGCGATCTTCACCATCAAGGGCTGTTCCATCGCCGAAATCGCCCGACTGCGCGGATCGGCGGAAGGCACGGTCAAGACGCATCTGAACGCGATCTACCGCAAGTCCGGTCTGGCGGGGCGCGGGCAGCTTGTCAGCATCCTGATCGAGGAACTGCTGCGCCCCGAAACGCTGGGGCAGGGCGGCCTAGCCCGCCCCCCCCTCGCGGAGCCTGCACGGGTTCGGACCTGAGAAACCCATCCTCACGCGTCCCCCGTCGGCCGCTTTCCGCGCCCCTGCGCCTCTCTGTCCCGTGAACGGCAGCTTCGGACTCGTAAAGTGCGTGTGAACGCGCTATCAGTCGCAGCCAAGGACAACAGTCGAACGAGTGGACAGTGATGCGGCGTTGTGCGGCGGCCACCATAGGGGCCGTGCTTCTGGGATTTGGTGCGGACGTCGCGGTGGCCGAAGGGCTTACCCGCGTTTCGGCGGGTGGGTCGCGGATGTCGGTCTTCCGCCAGCAGGCTTCGCTTCTGGATACGCGGCTGGCGCGGCAATACCAGAACAGCGTTCGGCTGACCCCGCGGGGCAAGGATGGCAAGAAGGGCGATGGACTCATCCCCAGCTATTCCGGCCGCTACAAGGGCGAATACCTGGCGCTGGCCCGGGCCGCGGCGGTCAAGCACGGCGTCCCCGAAGATCTGTTCCTGCGGCTTGTGCAGAAGGAATCCGGCTGGAACCCGCAAGCGGTCTCTCCGAAAGGCGCGACGGGCCTTGCGCAGTTGATGCCCGACACTGCGGCGCGGCTGGGCGTCGATCCGACCGACCCGGCAGAAAACCTGAGCGGCGGTGCGCGCTATCTGCGGATGATGTATGACCGCTTCGGCAGCTGGCGCCTGGCGCTTGCGGCCTATAACGCCGGTCCCGGCGCGGTGGATGACGCGGGCGGAGTGCCCGATTACGCCGAAACGCAGGATTACGTCACCGTCATCCTGGGCAGCTGAACGGTCAATCCGCCAGCCGCCAGACCCGGAAGGGGCCTTCCTCGATCTTGTAGTCGCGCGGGATGTGCTGGGTCGCCGCCCACCAGGGGCTGGCGCGGGTGCGGGCCTGATGCGCCTCGAAGGCGGCGCGGTCGCGGAATGTCTCGTAAACCGCAAACCGCACCGGATCGGCCATCGAGCGGAAAACGTCAAAGCCAAGGCACCCTGGTTCGGCCCGGGTCAGACGCAGGTGTTCGGGCAAGAGCAATGCCGTCCGGTCGGCTTCTTCAAGCGAGCGGCAGATCAGAAATCCGGCAAGCGTGATGGCGGTCATGGCGCGACTATAGCCGCCGCGCGCCGTCCGGCTACGGAAAAATGCGGGGCTCTGGCTTCGGATAGACCGAAAACAGGGCCGGTCGGCCGCGTTCGATCCCGGTCAGCTGGCCGGGGTGGTCATGGAATGCGGGCGGATGGTTTCTTCGGCGGGCACTCCCTCGGTGCCGTCCAGCCGGTCGGCCCGCCGCAGCGCGGGGAACATCCGCGCCCAAAGCCCGGTCACGCCGATGGTTCCAAGACCGCCGAAGACCGCCGCACCGACGGGCCCGAGGAACCGCGCCGCGATGCCGCTTTCGAACTCCCCCAACTCGTTCGAGCCTGAAATGAACACCCCCGATACCGAAGCCACCCGCCCGCGCATGTGGTCGGGCGTCACGATCTGCACCAGCGTCTGGCGGACATAGACCGACACCATGTCGGCCGCCCCCAGCGCCGCCAGCGCCGCGACCGACAGGTAGATGTTCTTCGACAGCGCAAAGACCAGCGTGGCAAAGCCGAAGGCGCCGACGGCCAGGAACATCCGCCGCCCTGCGTGGCGCACCAGCGGCCAGCGCGCAAGGACCAGCGCCATCGCCACCGCGCCGATGGCCGGGCCAGATCGCAACAGCCCGAAGCCTTCCGGCCCGACCTGCAGGATGTCCGAGGCAAAGGCCGGAAGCAGCGCCGTCGCCCCGCCCAGAAGCACCGCGAAAAGGTCAAGCGAGATCGCGCCAAGGATGATCTTGTTGGTCCAGACATAGGCGATCCCTTCGCGGATCTGCTGGATCGGGCTTCCGGGTTGCCGCACGGGGCGGGTATTGGCGCGCATCAGAAGGATGATCGCGATGCCAAGGATGTAAAGCGCCGCCGCCACCGCATAGGCCAGTGCGGTCGAAACCGCGCATAAAAGCCCGCCGAGCCAAGGCCCGATGATGACCGCGCCCTGCCAGCTGAGGGACTTCAGCGAAATCGCCTGCGGCATGTCGGATTTCGGCACCAGCATCGGCACCAGCGCCGATGACGCCGGCGACAGAAAGGCCCGCGCCGCGCCGAAGAAGGCGGCGATGGCAAAGACATGCCAGACCTTCGGGCTTGGCTCCAGTGCCACGACGACCAGACCCAGCACGCAGACCGCCTCGACGATCAGGCTTGCGACGACGATCTTCTGGCGCGAATGCCGGTCGGCCACCGCCCCGGCCCAGAGCGTCAGCAGGAACAGCGGCAGGAACTGCGCCAGCCCGACCATGCCGACCAGAAACGAGCTTTCCTCGATCGAGCGGGTCTGCCGCCCAAGCCCGTAGATTTGCCAGCCGATGCTGATCGCCTCGATCTGGACAGCGACGTTCACGAAGATCATCGCAAACCAGAAAAGCGCGAAATCGCGGTGACGGAAAAGGAACAGTGAAGGTGACTCGGCCATGCGCCAAACACTTAGCCGGAATGGGGCCTGCGCCAAGCGGAAAACGAAGCCTGTTTTCGCTTTTGCGCATTGGTGCGCGGAGGCCTGTGCGGCGGTGCCGCATTGCGGATGCAGCATCGCGCGCCTAGATAGGAGCAAATCGCAACAAACGGACTGACCCGCCATGAACGCGCCCCTCCATGCCCCGCGGATTCCCGACCATCCCATCGACCAGCTGTTCATCGACCGCTGGTCGCCGCGGTCCTTCAGCGACGAAACCCTGCCCGAGCCGGTGCTGTTGACCATGCTCGAAGCGGCGCGTTGGGCGCCTTCCGCCTCGAACCACCAGCCCTGGCGCTTTGCCTGGGGCCTGCGCGGCGAGGCCGGGTTCGACGCAATTCTGGGTGCGCTGGTGCAGTTCAACGCGGATTGGGCCGGCAAGGCCGCGGCGCTTGTAGCCGTTGCGTCGAAATCGACCGTCGCGGGAACCGAAGGCGATGTCCCGAACCCCTTCCACAGCTTCGACGCCGGTGCGGCCTGGTCGAACCTTGCGCTGCAAGTGCATCTGTCGGGCTATGTCGCCCATGCGATGGGTGGCTTTGACCGCGAAAAGGCCGCCGCAGCGCTGAACCTTCCCGCCGACTACGCCCTGCACGCCATCGTGGCCATTGGCCGCCAGGGCGACGCGGCTGCGCTGCCCGAAAAACTCCGCGCCCGCGAAATGCCGAACGCCCGCCTGCCGCTGGCCCAGATCGCCCGGCGCGGCGCTTTTGCCTGACGCTGGCTGACCCCTCCGCAGCCGGCAAGGTCCGTCAGAACACCAGAACCTTGTCGGCCGCCACGGTCGCCTCGGCCAGCGCATCCATCGTGCTGCGCTGCGCCCCGTCCATCATTTCGGCCTCCGTCAGGCCGCGGGCGTCCATGCAGGTTCCACAGAGCAGCACCTCGCCCTTGCCGACCAGCACCCGGCGCAGCATCCGTTCGACATTGTAGTAACCGTCCGGGGTTTTCTGGCCGGCCTTGGCCGCCAGCACGCCGTCCGCCATCAGAAAGACGGTGATCCCGGCCTTCGGGTCCTGCTTCAGCAACGCCCCGGCCAGCCGCAGCGCGTTGTAGCAATGTTCGGTGCCATAGGGCGGATGGTTGATGATGAAGAGCGTCTTCACGGATGTTCTCCTTCGCAGACTGTCCTTCCGTCAGACTGCGCCCTTTGATCGCGGCATGGCAAGAGACAGGAGGGCGCAGATCCTTCAGCGCTTGGCACCCTGCCGCGCCTTGGACAGGACCGCGCGGATCGCGTCGATCACCGCCTGCGGCGCTTCCAGCGGGACGACATGGCCGCTTTCCACCCAGACCTGCCGGGCACCGGGATGCAAGCCAGCGATCGCGGCGCGCTTGCGGTTGGCGTCCTGCGCCAGGGCCGAGGTTGCCGTCATCGGTTCCAGCGCGCTCAGCACCACGACCGGCTTGCCCCGAAGCGGCGGCAGCGCCAGCACCTGCGCGCCGGTCGCCGGGATCGCGTCCAGTTCCCGTCGCGCCGCTTTCGAGGTGGTTGCCCCGATCACCACGTCAACCCAGAGCGGCCAGTTCTCGCGCGCGCCCGGTCCGCTCATCTGGTCTGGGTGGGTGGAGTCGACAAGTACAAGTCCGGCCACCTCATCAGGATGGCGGCGCGCGTAAAGCTGCATGTAAAGCCCGCCCAAGGAATGTCCGACCAGAACATAGGGCGGTCGCAGCCCCGCGTCGCGCAGGTCGCGGCGCAGCTCCGCCACGATCCGGTCGCCGTCGCGCGGGCCCGGGACGGCGGTGCTGGCGCCGGTACCGGGCCGGTTGTAGGCAAAGACCGTCGTTTCAGCGAATATGCCCGCAATGACCTTCGCCCACAAGTCGAGCCTGCCGCCCAAGCCGTTCTCGAACACCACCGGCGGTGTGCCGCGCCCCGCGATGATGTGTTCGACCTTTCGCCCGTCAAGGACCGAGGTTCGGGTTTCGGGACCGGCAGCGCAGGCCCCGAAAAGGGTCAGGCACAGAAGCGCCAGTGCCCGCAGGCCGCCTCTGGCAAGGGTATCAGGGCGGCGAAATGGGGAAAGGGGAGGCATCAAAATCGTCCTTGAAAAAGGGATCGTGAAAATCTGCCGGCAGAAGCATGATGACGGTGGCCCCGCGCGACGGGCCGTTCGCCACATGGCACGGCGGCGAAATCGGCAAAACCACCGCTCGGGATCTCTCCGAAGACCGGATCGCCGATCCGAAGCGTCGTGACGGCGGCGCCGACCGCAGCCACCACGCCCGAGACGCTTTTGCCGGGAACCGGGTGCCGGGGCCGACGGATTCCATGCGCAAGCCGGACCATATGCGGACGGCCTGCCACCAGAAGCGTGTCGGCCCGGCAGACGGCGGCGGCATGGACCCGGATCAGGACATCCCGGTCGCCCATCCGGGGCAGGTCTGCCTTGACGATCCGCAGCGCCTCAGGCGGGCCGTAGCTGTCGGCGTGTGCGGCGCGCATCGTTGCGGGAAGGGCCGGGGGTGCTCCGTCACCCGTTGGAATGCCCCGCTGACCCATCGCTGTCTCTCCGCCTTTTCGCTGGCGACTGAAGACAATGCGGGGGCGCTCCTCAAGTCTGGAATCCGCTACCGCCCGGACTGGCTCCGGGCAGGGCGGCGATCATTCCAGTTCGATCGTTCCCGGCGGCTTCGAGGTGCAGTCGTAGAAGATCCGGTTGACGCCCTTGACCTCGTTGATGATCCGGGTCGCGGTTTCGCCAAGGAATTCATGGCTGAAGGGGTAGTAATCCGCCGTCATGCCGTCGACCGACGTTACTGCGCGCAGCGCCAGCGCATAGTCATAGGTGCGCCCGTCGCCCATCACGCCCACGGTGCGCATCGGCAGGATCGCGGCGAAGGCCTGCCAGATCTCGTCATAAAGCCCGTGCTTGCGGATCTGGTCGATATAGACCGCATCCGCCCGGCGCAGGATCTCCAGTTTTTCGCGGGTGATCTCGCCGGGGCAGCGGATCGCAAGGCCGGGGCCGGGGAAGGGGTGGCGGCCGATGAATTTCTCGGGCAGGCCCAGTTCGCGGCCCAAGGCGCGGACCTCGTCCTTGAACAACTCGCGCAGCGGCTCGACCAGCTTCAGGCCCATCTTTTCCGGCAGGCCGCCGACGTTATGGTGCGACTTGATCGTCACCGAAGGCCCGCCCGAGAAACTGACGCTTTCGATCACGTCGGGATAAAGCGTGCCTTGCGCCAGGAATTCGGCGCCGTCGATCTGGTTGGCGTATTTCTGGAAGACGTCGATGAACAACCGGCCGATGGTCTTGCGTTTGACCTCGGGGTCGGAAACCCCTTCAAGCGCGCCAAGGAACAGGTCGGATTCATCGGCGTGGATCAGCGGGATGTTGTAGGTGTCGCGGAACATCTTCACGACTTCCTCGGCCTCGTTCAGGCGCAAAAGCCCGTGGTCGACGAAGACGCAGGTCAACTGATCCCCGATGGCCTCATGGATCAGCACCGCGGCGACGGAACTGTCGACCCCGCCCGAAAGCCCGCAGATCACCTGTTTGTCGCCGACCTGCTGGCGGATCTTGGCAATCGCATCTTCGCGGTAGCTGGCCATCGTCCAGTCGCCGGTGAATCCCGCCAGTCGCACGAAGTTTTCGTAAAGCTTCGCGCCCTTCGGGGTGTGGTGGACCTCGGGGTGGAACTGCACGGCGTAAAAGCGGCGGGTCGGGTCGGCGGTGATCGCGAAGGGCGCGTTGGGCGAGGTGCCGTAGACATCAAACCCCGGCGCGATGCGCGAAACGTGGTCGCCGTGGCTCATCCAGACCTGTTCGCGGCCATCCTCGAACCAGCCCTCAAGCAGCGGCAGCGTGGCGGCTGATGGCGTGACGTAGGCGCGGCCGAATTCGGCGGTGCCGTGGCCGCTTTCGACCAGGCCGCCCAATTGCTGCATCATGGTCTGCTGTCCGTAGCAGATCCCCAGGACCGGCACGCCCATCGACCAGAGGCTTTCGGGCGCGCGCGGGCTGCCTTCCCGGGTGACCGAATCCGGTCCCCCCGACAGGATCACCGCCCTGGGCGCAAAGGCGGCCAGGAAGGCCTCGTCCACGCGGTTGTAGGGGTGGATTTCGCAATAGACGTTCAGCTCGCGCAGGCGGCGCGCGATCAGCTGCGTCACCTGGCTGCCGAAATCGATGATGAGAAGGCGCTGATGCTGGGTCATGGCCGGGGAATAATGGCGCAGGGCCCGTGGCGCAAGGGGCTGCGCCATCCGGCCTCTGACGGGTGCGGGGGGCGGATGTCGCTTTTCACCCACAAGGGGCGCAAATCGCCGCCGGAGGGTGGGGCGGATCGCTCATAAGGGGCAGAGATTTCTAGCCGGGAGAGAGCGCATGAGCGACGTGGTGGAAGGCCGCAGGTCACGAGGGGGCGGCGGCGCGGCCCGCCGCGCAGAACGTAGCGCGGTGCACTTTGAGACCGCCCGCTACATCGAGCGCAAGATCCCCAACCTCGAGATCCTGAACGACGAGGCGCTGGAGATCATCGAGGCCAATGCCGAAGTGATTCTTGAAGAAATCGGCGTCAACTTCGTGGAAAACCCCGGCGCGCTGGAACTTTGGCGCCAGGCGGGCGCCGAAGTGAAGGGCGAACGCGTCCACATCCCGCGCGGACTGGCGCGGAAGCTGGCCGAGACGGCGCCGAAAAGCTTCACCCAGCACGCCCGGAATCCCGAACGCTCGGTCGAGATCGGCGGCAAGACGCTGGTGCTTGCGCCGGTCTACGGCCCGCCCTTCGTGCGCGATGCCGAAGGCGGCCGCCGCTATGCGACGATCGACGACTTCCAGAAATTCGTGAAGCTTGGCTACATGTCGAAGTGGCTGCATCATTCCGGCGGCACGGTCTGCGAACCGACCGACATCCCGGTAAACAAGCGTCACCTCGACATGCTGATGGCGCATATGACGCTGTCGGACAAACCCTTCATGGGGTCGGTCACCGCGCCGGAACGCGCCCAGGATTCGGTCGAGATGGCCGAGATCCTGTTTGGCGGCCTGAATGGCCGCACCGTGATGACCAGCCTTGTGAACATCAACAGCCCGATGACCTTCGACGGCATCATGATGGGCGCGCTTGAGGTCTACGCCAAGGCCAACCAGGCGGCGATCATCAGCCCCTTCATCGTCGGCGGCGCCATGTCGCCGGTGACGGTGGCCGGAACGCTCACGCAGGTTCTGGTCGAGGTTCTGGCGGGCGTCGCCTACAGCCAGCTTGTCAAGAAGGGCGCGCCGGTCATCGCCGGGGCCTTCGTCACCTCGACCGACATGGCTTCGGGCGCGCCGACCTTCGGCACCCCGGAAGCAAGCCTTGTGACCTATGGCGCGGGCCAGCTGGTGCGCCGCCTTGGCCTGCCGTACCGTTCGGCCGGTGGCTTCACCGGATCGAAGCTGCCCGATGCCCAGGCCGCCTATGAATCGGCCAACAGCCTCAACATGGGCCTTCTGTCGGGCGTGAACTTCATGCTTCACGCTTGCGGATGGCTTGAGGGCGGCCTCGTGTCATCCTTCGAGAAGTTCGTGATGGACGCCGACCAGCTGGGTGTGCTGCACAGCATCGCGCGCGGCATCGACATGTCGGAAAACGGTCAGGCGATGGACGCGCTGCGCTATGTCGGGTCCGGCCAGGCCAGCCACTTCCTGGGCACCGACCACACGCAGGCGAACTTCAAGACCGCTTTCTGGAAGACCGACCTTCTGGACTACAAGCCCTTCGAGGCCTGGGAAGACGAGGGTTCGCGCGACACCGTGGCGCTGGCTTCGGCGCGAGTCCAGAAGCTGCTGGCCGACTACCAGAAACCGGCACTGGATGCCGGGATCGAAGAGGCGCTGACGGAATATGTGGCCAAGAAGAAGGCCTCGATGCCCGACGCCTTCATGTGAGTTTCCCCTGGGAAGCGGAGGAAGGGCGGTCTTCGGGCCGCCCTTTCCGTTTCAGCGAAACCGCGAGGCCGAAAGGGCGGCGACCACATCGCCGTCAAGCTGCGGCGCCCGGCCCCCGATCAGGTCCGCGACGAGCGCGCTTGCCGCGGCAGAGGTCTGGAACCCGTAGCCCCCTTGGCCCGCAAGCCAGAAGAACCCCGGCTGGATCGGATCGAAGCCGATCACCGGCACCCGGTCGGGCGCAAAGGTCCGCAACCCCGCCCAGGAGGAGATGAGCCGCGTCACCGGTTCCGTCACCCGTTCTTCATAGCGCGCCAGACCCTCGGCCAGCACCATGTCGTCGGCCCAGGCGTCGTGCGGCTCCATCGGGTGCTCTTCGGCAGGCGACACGATCAGCGCGCCCGCGTCGGGCTTGGCATACCATGTCTCGCCCACACCGAAGATCATCGGCCAGCGGCTGACGTCATGCCCGCCCGGCGCCGGGATGCGCGCCATCGAACGACGATTGGGAACCAGTCCCAAGGGCGCGACCCCGGCCATGCCCGCCACCTGATCGGCCCAGGCCCCGGAAGCGTTGACGACAATCCGCGCCTGGATCTCGCCTTCTGCGGTCCGGGCGGTCCAGATCCCGTCGGGGTCGCGGGTCAGGGCCGTGACGGCTGCCCCGGTCTGGATCGTTGCGCCGTTCTGGCGCGCCTCGCGGGCGAAGTTCTGGATCAGAAGATCGGTATCGATGTCACGCGCCTCGACGCCCTTGGCGGCGAAACGCACGGTATCGGGGTTCAGGATCGGCACCCAGGCGCGGGCCTCATCGACCGGGATCTCGGTCAGGTCCATATAGCCCGCCTCGGCCTCGAAGGCCGCGCGTTCCTCGGCCCCGGCGACGATCATCATCCCGCGCGGGCTGAGGACACCGCCATGCGCATGGGCAAGGTGGTCTTCGCTGCCATAGGACAGCGCGACGATGGCGGGCTTGCCGTAGCGCGGCTCGAACAGCGCGGCCGAACGTCCCGAGGCGTGGTGGGCCAGGTGCGGTTCGGTCTCGGCCAGCCAGACGCTGCCCAGTTCCGAAAGTCGCGCCGCTGCCGAAACGCCCGCGATGCCGCCGCCGATGATGAGGAAATCATGTGTCATGGCGGTAGTTCTGGCACGGGCAGCGTCAGTTGGGAAGTCCATGCAGGAGACACGAACGAGGCGCATCGACTGAACGATCCCGCCCCTGCCCGGGCGGGATCGTTTCGCCCTTACAGCGGTTCAGCCGTGCTTGATCTCTTTGAGCTTGTCGATGCCCAGGGTCTGCATCGCCATGCGTTCGTAATAGGGCTCGGACGTGCCCTTGCGGACCTTGTGGATGAAGTATTTCTCGAAGCCCACTTTCGCCAGATGCACCCATTTGCCCGAAGCCGACCAGTTCACGTTGCGGGGCGGGATCTGCGGCTGGGCCACGAAGGCGATGCCGCTGTCGCCGAAATCGGCAAGGCAGACGGCGTTCCAGGTGGCCATGCTGTCAGGCTCCTTGCCGCGAACAAGGGCGTTGATGTTCTGAGCGGTTGCCGTGACCATCGATTCGATCATGAAGCCGGTCTTCGGCACGCCGCAGGGGACCGGCGTTGCGGAAATCGGCGGGATCGCCACGCAGACCCCGATGGCGAAGACGTTGCGATACTTGGGGTTGCGCTGGTGCTTGTCGATGATGGTGAAGCCGCGCGGGTTCGACAGGCCCTCGATCCCCGACACCGCCTTGATGCCCCGGAAGGCCGGCAGCAGCATCGAGTATTTGAAGGGCAGTTCCTTTTCCGCCTTCACGCTGCCGTCGTCGGCGATTTCCTCGACGAACATCCGGCCGTCCTCGACCTTCTTGATCCGGCTCGAAGTCATCCACTTGATGTGCTTCTCGCGCAGTTCGGATTCCAGCAGGCCCTTGGTGTCGCCGACCCCGTCAAGCCCGAGATGCCCGATATAGGGTTCGGGAGTCACGAAGGTCATCGGCACCTGATCGCGCAGCTTCGCGCGACGCAGCGCCGTTTCCACGATGAAGGTGAATTCATAGGCCGGGCCAAAGCAGGACGCGCCCTGCACCGCGCCGATGACGATGGGGCCGGGATCCTTGCAGAAGCGATCAAAGGCGTCGTGCGCTTTCAGCGCATGATCGATGTGGCAGATCGATTGGGTATGGCCATCGGGGCCAAGGCCCTCGATTTCGTCAAAGGCCAACTCCGGCCCGGTGGCGATCACGATGAAATCGTAGCTGACCGAACGACCATCGACCAGTTCCACACGGTTTTCATCGGGGTGCAGCTTTTCGGCGGCGGTGGGAATGAATTCGATCCCTTTCTTCGCCATCGTCGGGGCTAGGTCGACGGTGATGTCTTCCCGGTCCCGCCAGCCGACGGCGACCCAGGGGTTCGACGGGACGAAGTGGTATTTCGGATCTTTCGTGATGACGGTGATCTTGTCTTCGGGCCTGAGCGCCTCGCGAAGCTCATACGCCATGATGGCCCCACCCAGACCCGCACCAAGGACGACGACATGTGCCATTCGGGTTCCTCCCTCGGGCGGCCCACCTCAGACTGCCCATTATACATTCGAAGGTATGAATGTTTTTGGGGCCGTCAAGTAAGGATATGTGGTGCAAAGAGTCGCAGGCAAAGGAAAAGGCCCGGAGGTTCCTCCGGGCCTGGCAGATGCGGTGATCCCAAGCCTTACTTCGGATATTCGGCGGTGATGCCTTCGACGTAGAAGTTCAGGCCCGCCAGTTCCTTGTCGGTCGCGACCTGGCCGTCGGCCAGCCAGTCCGATCCGTCCTGCTTTTTCAGCGGGCCGGTGAAGGGGTGGTAGGAACCGTCGGCGATCTTCGCCTGAAGCGCCTCGGCCTCGGCCTTCACCTCGGCGGGGACGGCTTCGGTGATCTCGCCGATCTGCACGGTGCCTTCCTTGATGCCGGTCCAGCTGGCCTTCGATTCCCAGGTTCCGTCCAGCACCGCCTGCACGCGGTCGATGTAATAGGGCGTCCAGTGGTCGATGATCGAGGCGATGCGGGGCTTCGGCTTGTAGGCGGCCATGTCGCTGGCCTGGCCGAAGCTGTAGATCCCCGCTTCCTGTGCCTTGGCTTGCGGCGCGGTGGAATCGGTGTGTTGCAGGATCACGTCCACCCCTTCCGCGATCAGGGCCGAGGCCGCGTCGGCCTCTTTCGCCGGGTCGAACCAGCTATAGGCCCAGACGACCTTCATCTCGACGTTCGGGTTGACCTTCCTGGCGTGGATGAAGGACGAGTTGATGCCCTGGATGACTTCCGGGATCGGGAAGGAACCGATGTAGCCGATCTTGTTCGACTTGGTCATCCGGCCGGCAATGGTGCCGATCACGGCGCGGCCCTCGTAGAAGCGCGCATCATAGACCGAAAGGTTCGGCGCCAGCTTGTAGCCGGTGGCATGTTCGAACTTCACGTCAGGGAATTTCGACGCGACATTCACCGTCGCGTCCATGAACCCGAAAGAGGTGGTGAAGATCAGCTTGTTGCCGTCCAGCGCCAGCTGGGTGATCGCGCGTTCGGCATCGGCGCCTTCCGGGACGTTCTCGATGAAGGCGGTGACGACCTTGCCGCCGAAATGGGCCTCCATCTCCTTGCGGGCCTGATCGTGCTGATAGGTCCAGCCGCCGTCGCCCGGCACACCCACATAGATGAAGCCCACCTTCAGCGGGTCTTGCGCCTGGGCGCCCGTGGCCAGAAGGCCCAGCGCCATCGCGGCGCCTGCAAGAAGAGTTCTGCGGTTCATGGTCGACATCTCCTGTTGGTGACAAGCCTCTGGCCAAGGGCCGATGGCTTTTGTTCTTCTGGCGCGGCACCTTGCCGTCAAGTCCGAAGTGTCATGCGGGCGGGGAAGATTCGTAAAGATCGGAAAGCCTGCGATTTTCCGGGCAATCCGTCATCACTTGATTGCGCTGCCGACGAATGCGATGCCCGCTGCGCGTTCCCGGGGGAATTTCGATGCCAGAGAGTGCAGACCTTTCCGCCCGTCGCCCCGTCCTTCTGTGGCTGCGGCGCGACCTGCGGCTGACCGACCATCCCGCGCTGGCGGCCGCCATCGCCACGGCGCGCCCGGTGATCCCGGTCTTTGTCCATGACGAAACCGTCGAGGCGCTGGGGGCGGCGGCGAAATGGCGGCTGGGCCTGTCGGTGGCCGACCTCGCGGCGCAGCTGGCCGGGCAGGGGAGCCGCCTGATCCTGCGCCGCGGCCCGGCGCTTGCGGTGATTCGGGCGCTGCTGGTCGAGACGGGCGCGGCGGCGGTCTACTGGTCGCGCGGCCATGACCCCGCTGCCATCGCCCGCGACACAGCCGTAAAGGCCGCGTTGAAAGACGAAGGGATCGATGCCGTCAGCCATCCCGGCGCGCTTCTGGCCGAACCCTGGGAGGTGACGACCGCTCAGGGCGGGTTCTACCGCGTCTACACGCCCTTCTGGAAGGCGCTGCGGGCAAAGGGCGTCGATGCGCCCTTGCCCGCGCCGGACCGCCTTCCCGCGCCGCCTGTCTGGCCCGAGTCCGACCGGCCGGAGGATTGGCGGATGGGGCGGGCAATGAACCGGGGCGCATCGGTCCTTCTGCCCTGGCAGCAGGTCGGCGAGTCGGCGGCGCTGGACCGGCTGCGGCATTTCATTGGCGAAGATCTTGACGCCTATGCGGACGACCGCGACCGGATGGACCTGCCCGCGACATCGGGGCTGTCGGAAAACCTCGCCTGGGGGGAGATCTCGCCCCGCACGATCTGGCACGCCGTCTGGCCCGCTGTGCTTGAGGGGTGTCGCGGTGCAGACAAGTTCCTGTCCGAGCTCGCCTGGCGCGACTTTGCCTGGCATCTTCTGTTTCACAGCCCGCACCTGGCTACCGCCAACTGGCGCGAAGGATGGGACGGTTTCCCCTGGCGCGGCGACAATCCTGATGCCGAGGCCTGGCGCCGTGGCCGGACCGGAGAGCCCGTCGTCGATGCCGCAATGCGCGAGATGTATGTGACGGGCCGGATGCACAACCGGGCGCGGATGATCGTCGCTTCCTACCTCACCAAGCACCTTCTGACGGATTGGCGCGTGGGGCAGGCCTGGTTTGCCGACTGCCTGACCGACTGGGATCCGGCCGCGAATGCGATGGGCTGGCAATGGGTGGCGGGTTCGGGCCCCGATGCGGCCCCCTATTTCCGCATCTTCAACCCCCAGACGCAGGCTGACCGTTTCGACCCGGCACAAGCCTACCGGGGCCGCTGGCTGGCCGAGGGCAAGCACGATCCCTCGCCCGAGGCGATCCTGTTTTTCGACGCCATTCCTCGCCGCTGGGGTCTTTCGCCGCGCGACAACATTCCGCTTCCGTTGATTTCATTGTCCGCAGGCCGGCAACGCGCGCTGGACGCATATGCAACAGGAAAGCCGGGTAATGCCGACGTCGGGTGATTTTTGTTGCCTCTGGCGAACAATCCCCGGCATGACTTCGTAAATCTTCAGCAATGGACGCGCCGCAAGAATGCCCACCGCTGCAAAACTCGTCGGATCTGTGCTGTTCGCCTGCCTCGCCTTCCTGATGGCGGGGATGTTCCGCCAATACCTTCCGCCCAATACCCAACTGGGCTGGTTCGACCAGGTCAGCACGGCGATCGGCTTCCTGACCGGCTGGAAGATCATGGGCGGCAATGCCGGACAGGGCATGGTCATCGCGCTGAACAACGGGCTGCGAACCGCTGTGACGATGGTGTTCTTCGCGCTGGTCATCTTCTCGATCGAAGAGATGTATCAGGTCTCGATCCGCAAGATGTATGACGGCCCCGTCGACGCAATGCTGGGCGCGGTGAACATCGGCTCTGACTTTGCGGTGATGCTGTTGCAGCCCGACCTGCTGGCCGTCCTCATCATCGGCGGCGTCTTCTGCGGCTGGTTGACCGAACAGGCGGCGCGTCGCTGGTCTTGATCCCATGACCCAGGTCTTTCTGTGCGGCCCGCTGGCCGATGCCGGATTCCGCGCCGCCGCGCTTGGCGCCGATGTGCCCGGAGCGGCTGCGACCCTTCAGGGCGCGGCCCTTGTCGGTGACGCGACCCGGCCCCGGCTTCTGCCCCGATCCGGGGCCGAGGTGATGGGGATCGTGGCGCGGGTGGACCCCGAACAACTCTCGCGGCTTCGATTCTGGATGGTGGATCTGCCGGGCCGTCTTGAACCGCTGGACACGGGCGCGACGCTGGTCTGGTGGGGCGACGGCGGGGTGGGTGCCCCCCACGGACCTGCCCCTGACTGGAACGCCCGCGACTGGAATGCCCGCGACTGGGAAACCCGCTGGCGGGCCACGGCCATCGCCGCCGTTCCCGACGTGATGATGCTGAAGGGCGAATGTCCCGCGGCGCAGGTGTTTGCGCGCTGGTCGCAGATCCTGACCCGGGCGGGCGGGCGGGTCCGCGCCGCGACGCCCGGTCCGGTGACGCTGCGCCATGACGCGAAGCCGGGCGATGTGCTGGTCGAAAGGACCGCGCAGCCCTATGCGCATTTCTTCGCGGTCGAGGAATACGAGTTGCGCTTCCGCCGCTTTGACGGTTCCCTCAGCAACCGTCTGAACCGCGCCGCCTTCATCTCGGGCGATGCGGTAGTGGTGCTGCCCTATGACCCCATTCGCGACCGGGTGCTGCTGATCGAACAGTTCCGCGCCGGGGCCTTCGGTCGCGGCGATCCGCAGCCCTGGCTGATCGAGGGGATCGCCGGGCGGATCGACGGCGGCGAGACGCCCGAAAGCTCGGCCCGGCGCGAGGCGGTCGAGGAAGCGGGGCTGACGCTCGGCGCGCTTCACAAGGTCGCCGATTACTACCCGTCGCCGGGGGCAAAGACAGAATATATCTACAGCTTTATCGGCCTTTGCGATCTGCCCGACACCGAAGAACGCCTTGGCGGGCTGCCGGGCGAAGGCGAGGACATCCGGTCGCACATCCTGCCCTTTGCCCGGCTGATGGATCTTGTGGCCCGGAACGAAGTCACCAACGCGCCGCTGATCCTCTGCGCCTACTGGCTTTCCGCACATCGTGACCGCCTGCGAAAGGCTGCCGGGGCTTGAGGTTCGCCCCGCGCGGACATAGGCTGCGCTTCCGACAAGAAGGAGACCGCCCATGCGTTTCTATACCGATCTGGCAGAGGCCGTCGGCCACACGCCGCTGATCCGCCTGCGCAAGGCAAGCGAAATGACCGGTTGCGAAATCCTGGGCAAGGCCGAGTTCCTCAATCCCGGTCAGTCGATCAAGGACCGGGCCGCGCTTTACATCATCCGCGACGCGGTGGCGAAGGGCCAGTTGAAGCCGGGTGGCACGATCGTTGAAGGCACGGCCGGAAACACCGGGATCGGGCTGGCGCTGGTCGGGGCCTCGATGGGCTACCGGACGGTCATCGTGATCCCGGAAACCCAAAGCCAGGAGAAGAAGGACATGCTGCGCCTTGCCGGGGCAGAGCTGGTCCAGGTTCCGGCGGCACCTTATTCAAATCCGAACAATTATGTCCGCTATTCGGATCGTCTGGCGAAAAAACTTGCACAGATCGAACCCAATGGTGCGATCTGGGCCAATCAGTTCGACAACACCGCGAACCGTCAGGCGCATCTGGAAACCACCGGGCCCGAGATCTGGGAACAGACCGGCGGCAAGGTCGATGGCTTTGTCTGCGCCGTCGGTTCGGGCGGCACGCTGGCGGGCGTGGCGATGGCCTTGCAACCCAAGGGTGTGAAGGTCGCGCTGGCCGACCCGGAAGGGGCCGCGCTTTACAGCTATTACACGACCGGGGTGCTGAAATCCGCAGGCAGTTCGATCACCGAAGGGATCGGGCAGGGGCGCATCACCGCGAACCTCGAAGGCTTCACCCCCGACATGGCCTACCGCATCCCCGATACCGAGGCGCTGCCGATCGTCTTCGACCTGCTGTCGGACGAGGGCCTCTGCCTTGGTGGGTCGTCGGGCATCAACATCGCGGGCGCGATCCGCATGGCGCAGGAAATGGGGCCGGGTCACACCATCGTCACGGTTCTTTGCGACTACGGCACCCGCTACCAGTCGAAGCTTTTCAACCCGGACTTCCTGCGTTCAAAGAACCTGCCGGTGCCCGACTGGCTGGACCTTGAGGAACGCATCCTGCCCAACTGCTTCGAAAACTGAGGCGGCCCATGTCTTTCCTGCGTCTCCGCCTGCTCTGGCTGGCGGTCGCCCTGCTTTTGGTGGCAGCGGCTCCGACCAAACTCATCCCCGCGGCGCTGGCGCAGGACGCCGGGGCGGCGAGCCTCAATTACGCGCAGTGGGAACTTGACGCCAAGCGGGCCGAGGCGGCGCTTTCGGAAAAGCGCGCCTCGACGCTGGCCTTCGAACAACTCCGCACCCAGATCGTCGACTGGCGGACGCGCTTCACCAATGCGCAGACGACGAACGGCGGCCAGATCGACACGCTGAACCAGCAGATCGCGGCATTGGGACCGGTGCCGGAAAAGGACGCGCCCGAAGCGCCCGAGATCGCCAAACGCCGGAGCGAGCTGAACGATCAGCTGGCGCTTCTGAAGGCGCCGGGGCTTGCCGCCGAAGAGGCGTTGCGCCGCGCCGAAGGCATCATCAAGCAGATCGACCAGACCGTCCGGGAACGGCAGGCGGATGCGCTGTTGCGCCTGTCGCCATCGCCGCTCAACCCGGTGAACTGGCCCGCGGGCTATGCCGTCCTGACGCAAGGGATGAAGACCCTCTGGCAGGAAACCAGCCAGGCCTGGGACAACCCCGCCCGCCGGACCGAACTGCGCAACAACCTGCCCGCGATCCTTGCCTATCTGGTCATTGCGGGCTTCCTCGTCCTGCGTGGCCCGAGCTTCATGGAGGCGCTGACCCGCCGCCTGCAGGTCGGCGCCTCGATGCGGGCGCGGGCCGTGGTGGCGGCGCTGGTGTCGGTGGGCCAGATCATCGTCCCGGTCGCGGGCGTGGCGCTTCTGGTGCAGGCGGTGCAGTCGACCGGCATGACGGGCCTTCGGTCCGGCGCGCTGATCCAGGCGGTTCCCTATGCGGCCTTCACCTTCTTCGCGGCGCGCTGGCTGGGGACGATGCTTTTCCCGGCGGTCGATGACGTCGACATCGGCTTTGGCCTTCTGCCCGAAAACCGCGCCGAGGGGCGCTTCCACGCCCGCATGGTGGGTTTGATCCTTGGGCTTGAAGCCTTCCGGCAGGCGTTCATCACCGAAGTCCGGCCGCCCTTGTCGATGGCCGCGCAATCGGTCTGGGCCGCGCCGCTTGCCATCCTCATGGCGCTGATCCTGTTCCGCATCGGGATGCTCTTGCGCCGCCACGTCGCCGCGCTGACGCAATCGCAATCCGCGATCGGAGAGGAGGTCGCCTTCCGCAGCCGCCTTCTGGGCATGGTCGGCACTTCGGTCGTCATAGCCTCGATCCTGGGGCCGCTGCTGGCGGCGGTCGGCTATGTCACGGCGGCCAACGCGCTGATCTGGCCAACGGTCATGACACTGGGCCTGATCGGCTTCGTCGTCGTGCTGCATGGGCTTTTGGTGGACGTCTACCTGATCGTGTCGAAATCCGGCAAGGAAGGCCGCGAGGCGCTGATCCCGGTGCTGCTTCTGGTGGTGCTGGCCGTTCTGGCGCTGCCCGTTCTTGCGCTGATCTGGGGCGCCCGCGTTTCCGACCTGATCGAGGTCTGGACCACGTTCAAGGCCGGGGTCGCGCTTGGCGACACGCGCATCTCGCCGATGAACCTTCTGACCTTCGTTCTGGTCTTCGGCATCGGCTACGGGATCACACGCCTGGTGCAGGGGGCCCTCAAGACCTCGATCCTGCCGCGGACCCGCTTCGACAAGGGCGCGCAGAACGCCATTTCCGCCGGGATCGGCTATCTTGGCATCTTCGTCGCGGCCTTGGTGGCGATCACCGCCGCCGGGATCAGCCTGTCGTCCTTCGCCATCGTCGCCGGTGCGCTGTCCGTGGGCATCGGTTTCGGCCTTCAGAACATCGTCCAGAACTTCGTCTCTGGCCTGATCCTGCTGATCGAGCGCCCGGTGTCGGAAGGCGACATGATCCAGGTCGCCGGGCAGGTTGGTATCGTCAAGGGCATCTCGGTCCGCTCGACCCGGATCGAGACCTTCGACCGCACCGATGTGATCGTCCCCAACGCCGACCTGATTTCGGGCGTGGTGACGAACCTGACGCGGGGCAACCTCTCGGGCCGGGTGATCGTGCCGTTGGGGGTGGATTATGCCGCCGACACGCGTCAGGTCGAACGGCTGCTTCAGGAAATCGCCGAGGCGAATCCGCAGGTTGCGGTCGATCCGCCGCCTGCCGTGTTCCTGACCGGCTTCGGCCCCGACAGCATCAACTTCGAAATCCGCGCGATCCTTGCGGATGTGAACCAGAAGGGCCGCGTCAACTCGGAAATAAACCACGAAATCGTGCGACGCTTTACCGAAGCTGGCATCGGCATTCCCTTTGCGCAGCGCGATGTCTGGATCCGCAATGCCTCGGATCTGCGGACGCGGCGCGATCCGCGACGCGGCCTGCAACTGCGCGCCGATGCGCCCCCGGTTTCCGAGCCGCGCCCCGACATCGTTCGCAACGACGTGCCGCCCTTGGCCGAAGTGCCGCGTGGGGCCATCAACAACGACCCCTCGGAAGAGGATGAAAGCTACCGCTGAGGTTCGGGCGCCGATGATCGTCCGGCCCCGTCTCGGCAGTTTCACGCCCGCGTGAACGACTCATCTTGCGGTTCCGCCGCGACGCGGCATATTGCGCAGACCGGCAGGCAGCCCGAGTCGCCCGCCAAGGCCGCGCCCACCTCACTGGGCGCTTTGTTCGGAGGCAGAGTGGTGCGGACCCGTCCGACCGGCCCGAGAAAGAACCCCCGCAGGGCCGACCGGGCTACGGGGCGGAGTATCTCCTGACATGATCACCCGACAATCCGGCGATGCCGACGGTCCGACCCCGGGGCCGGCCAACGCTCCGGCCAATGTTCCGGCCGACGGCACCGCGAAGGCGCATCCGCAGAACGGCGCGGCCTCGGACAGCGAGGCCGGACATGGGCCGCGCAACCAGACGCTTGCCGCGCTGGCCATGGGCGCCATCGGCGTGGTCTATGGCGACATCGGCACCAGCCCGCTTTACGCCTTGCGCGAGGCGCTGCGCCCGGTGGCGCATGACGGTCTGGCCCGTGCCGAGGTTCTTGGCGTCATTTCGCTGCTGATCTGGACGGTGACGCTGATCGTGACCGTCAAGTACGTCATCGTGCTTTTGCGGGCCGACAACCACGGCGAAGGCGGCATCCTGGCGCTTTACACCCTGACGCGTCTGGCCATCGGCCGCCGGTCGATCCCGGTCCTGATGCTGGGGATCGCCGGGGCCGCGCTGTTCTTCGGCGATTCGATCATCACGCCCGCCATGTCGGTCCTCTCGGCGGTCGAGGGGATTTCGCTGGTCGCGCCGCATTTCGAAAGCTACGTCGGACCGATGACCATCGGCATCCTTGTCGTGCTGTTCATGGTGCAGCGCCATGGCACGCAGGCCATCGCCGTGCTGTTCGGCCCGATCACGGCGCTCTGGTTCCTGGTCATGGGCGTGATCGGCGCGATCCAGCTTGCCGCCGATCCCGAGGTTCTGGTGGCTTTCAATCCGGTCTATGCGGTCGAATTCCTGTTTTCGCACGGGGTGCTGGCGTTCCTTGTGATGGGCGCGGTGTTCCTGGCCGTCACCGGGGCCGAGGCGCTTTATGCCGACCTGGGCCATTTCGGCCGCGCGCCGATCCGGCTTGCCTGGTTCGCGCTGGTCTTCCCGGCGCTGATCCTGAACTACCTCGGACAGGGGGCGCTGGTCCTCCAGAACCCCGAGGCGATCTCGAACCCCTTCTTCCTGATGGTTCCGCCCGAGGTTCTGCCGTTCCTCGTCGCGCTGGCGACCATCGCCACGGTGATCGCCGCGCAGGCCGTCATCACCGGCGCCTATTCGATGACCCGCGCCGCGATCCAGCTGGGGCTGTTGCCGCGCCTGTCGATCTTCCACACCTCGGAAAGCCAGTCGGGCCAGATCTACATCCCCGCGGTGAACTGGCTTCTGCTGGTTGGCGTGCTGGCCTTCGTGCTGGCCTTCGGTTCGTCCGAAAAGCTTGCCTCGGCCTACGGCATCTCGGTTACTGGCGCGATGCTGGTCGACACCACGCTTTTCATCATCTTCGCCTATCGCGGCTGGCATTGGAGCCTGCCGATGATCCTTCTGGCCGCCACGCCGATGGTGCTGCTGGAAGGCACGTTCCTGCTGTCGAACCTGACCAAGGTTCCGCAGGGCGGCTATGTGCCGGTGATCCTGTCGATCAGCCTTTGCGTCATCATGTTCGCCTGGTGGCGCGGAACGCAGCTGGCCTTCGAACGCGGCCACAAGGAGATGGTGGAGCTGGACAGTTTCGCCAAGTCGATGCAGCGCAGTTCGGCCCATGTCGTGCCCGGCACGGCGATCTTCCTGACCGCCGACTCGCAGGCGGTGCCACCGGCGCTGCTGCACAACCTCAAGCACAACCGGGTGCTGCACGAAAAGAACGTGGTGCTGACGGTGCAGACCGAACGCGTGCCGACCGTTCCGGTGATGGAGCGCGCGATCTATACCCCGATCGACGACCGGTTCGCGCGGCTGACCCTGCGGTTCGGGTTCATGGAAACGCCGAACGTCACCCGGGCGCTGGGACAGGCGCGGCGCGTGGGGCTGAAGTTCGACGTGATGACGACCTCGTTCTTCCTTGGCCGCCGCAAGGTGGTGGCCGGGGCACGCACCGGCCTGCCGCTGCTGATGGACAAGCTTTTCATCTCACTCGGCCGCTTTGCCGCCGATCCCAGCGATTACTATTACCTGCCGCGTGATCGCGTTGTGGAACTTGGATCGCGGATGACCGTGTGAAAATACCGGGCGACGCGAATTTCGGGCGGCGTCAGATCGCTGCCCGTTCCGGCGCGCAGAACAACCCGTGGACGGCCTGGACCAGCGCGCCCGCCCGTTCGTCGCGCAGCGCGTAATAGATTGCCTTACCGTCGCGGCGGCAGTCCACCAGCCCTTCGGAACGAAGCCGCGCCAGTTGCTGGCTGACGGCGGCCTGGCGCGAGCCCAGCGCCTGTTCCAGTTCCGTCACCGACCGTTCGCCCGTCGCCAGGTGGCAGAGGATCATCAACCGCCCCTCATGCGCCAGCGTCTTCAGAAGCGCCGCAGCCTCGCCCGCCCGCGCCGCCATTTCAGGGGGCGACACGGCTGCGCAGGAAGGCGCGGGCTGATCGTCATAGATGTGCATGTTGTCGGGCATTCTGAACGTCTCTTGTCAGGGCGGGGGCGCGCCCGGGGTTCCCAAGATATAGGGCGCAGGCGCCGGAAAATCGAGAGGACCAAAGATCGGTCGCGAAGCCTTCAGATCCCGTGCTGCAAGAAGTCGCCGTAGCGCCCGCCCCAGAAGATCAGCGGATCGCCATCCCGCCATGCGGCACGTTCCACCTTGCCGACAAGGATCGCGTGATCGCCGCCGTCGTGCACCGCATGGGGCCGGCAGTCGAACCAGGCAAGGCAGCCGGGCAGGCGGAAATAGCCGTCCGGCGTCCGCTCGATCTTGGTGTCACCGAAATCCGACCCCGACCGCGCCAGCCGAAGGCCAAGATCGCGCTGATCGGCGGCAAGCACATGCACGGTATAGCGGTCCGCCGCGACGAAAGCGGCATAGCGGCTTGATCCCTTGGCCGGACACCAGAGCACCAGCGCCGGATCGAGCGACAGCGAGGCAAAGCTGTTGACGGTGATGGCCAGCGGCGCACCCGCGCTTTCGGCCACCACGACGGTCACGCCGGTCGCATAATGGCCCAGCGCATCGCGGAAGGCACGCGCGGTTTCGGGTGTGGGATGGATGGATTCCAAGGCGCGGGCCTCCTGTTGCGGGCGGACCTTCGCAGGAATGGGGTGGATGCGCCGCGGATGCAAGACCTGCGGGGCGCGGGGCCGAGGGTCAGACGTCCTGCCGCGTGCCGGTGTCGATCAGCCATCCGCCGGGCCCGGCGATGCGGTCGGGCAGGGTGGCGATCAGCACTTCCCGTATCACCAGGCAGGCGATCAGCGACATGGCAACGTCATCAAAAGAAATTCGTGCAAAAAACTCGTCCAGAAGCGGCATGGCCTAAATCCCGTCTTATCGCTAACCAAGCCCTGCCGGAGAATCGCGGCGGGATTGTGACCGGACACCGGCAACACTTGGTGATGGGGCCGGCGGGCGAAAAACCGCCTTGACGCGCGCAGGAAAAGGGTCCGGGGATGGCGGCGACGCCTTGGGGCCGGAAGAAAGGGATCGCCATGCTTTTTGCCTACAAGGTGCAGAACGGCAGGCTTGCGCGCATGGCGCTGGATGAACCGTTGGAAAACGCCCTCTGGATCGACCTATACGCGCCCCAGCCCCAGCAGATCACCCGCGTCAATGGGCTGGGGGTCGAGGTGCCGACGCTGAGCGACATGGAAGAGATCGAGATCTCGAACCGGCTTTATAGCGAAGGCGACGCTTTTTACATGACCGCCGTCCTGCCGGGTCAGACGCCGGAAAAGGGCCAGATGACCGGCCCGGTGACCTTCATCCTGAAACCCACGCGGCTGATTACCGTCCGCCACCACGCGCCCCGGCCGTTCGAGACTTTCCCGGAACGCGCCGAACGGTCCGGCACCGGGATCGGCTCGGCCTCGCAGCTGTTTCTGGGCTTGATCGAAGAAATCGTCGCCCGCCACGCGGACCTTCTGGAAGCGGTCGGTCGCTCGCTCGACGAGGTGGCGCGCAACATTTATGGCGTGACCGAGGCGGGGCAGGACCTGCTGCAAACCTCGCTGAAGGTCGTTGGCCGCGAAGGTGAGGTGCTGTCGAGGGTTCGTCTGGGCCTGCTGACGGTCGAACGGATGGTGGGCTATTTCAGCCATGCCTCTGAAACCATGACGTCGGGGCAGAAGCTGAAGGCGCATATCCGCAGCCATATGCGCGACATTCAGGCGCTTGAGGTTCACGCCGATTTCCTGTCGGCCCGGGTGGGGATGGTCACCGATGCGACGCTGGGCATGGTCAACCTGGCGCAGAACACCACCGTGCGCATCCTGTCGGTGGTGACCGCGCTCTTCCTGCCGCCGACGCTGATCGCTTCGGCCTACGGGATGAACTTCAAGTACATGCCGGAACTGGAAAAGACCTGGGGCTACCCGATGGCCCTGGGGCTGATGGTGGGCTCTGCGCTCGCCACCTACATGTTCCTACGCTGGAAGCGCTGGCTTTGATGTTCAGCGCGGGCGGAAGGCCGCGACCAGCCGGTCGGTCGCACCGACCAGCAGCGCCATGTCGACGCCGACGGCGGTAAAGGTCGTGCCCGCGGCGATGCAGTCCCGGGCGAAATCCTGATCGGTCGCAAGGATGCCCGCAGGCATGCCCAGGGCCTTCAGCCGCTCGATCGCGCCCAGCACCACTTCACGCACGTCCGGGTGGCGGCTTTGCCCCGGATAGCCCATCGAGGCCGCCAGGTCGGCGGGGCCGATGAAGATGCCATCGACGCCCGGCGTGGTGGCGATATCCTCCAGTGCCTCAAGCGCGGCGATGGTTTCGACCTGCAGGATCAGACAAAGCTCCTCGCTGGCGCGGGTGGCGTAGTCGCGCACCCTTCCATAGCGGGCGGCGCGCATCGTTCCGGCCATGCCGCGAACGCCCTCGGGCGCGTAGCGGGTGGCGGCCACCGCCGCCTCGGCCCCGGCGCGGCTGTTGATCATCGGCAAAAGCAGCGTCTGCGCCCCCATGTCGAGGTGGCGCTTGATCAGCGCGGTATCGTTGACGAAGGGCCGGACCACCGCCGCCGTCGGGTAGGGCGCCACCGCCTGCAGGAACGGCAGGACCGAAGCCGCCTCGACCGCCGAATGTTCGGTGTCGATCACCAGCCAGTCGAAACCCGCGCCCGCCAGCGCCTCGACGGCGCTCGCCTCGGGGATCGTGGACCAAAGGCCGATCTGCTGTTCGCCGGCCTTCAGCCGCGCCCGAAACCGGTTCTTTGGCAGGTCCATCATTTCGCGCCTTTCTGGCGGACAAGATGCACGACACGTTCAACGGCGAAGCCGTAGCCCTGGATGCCCGCGCCCGCGATCACCGCATCGGCGCGGAGCGAGACATAGGAATGATGCCGGAACGCCTCGCGCTTGTGGACGTTCGAGATATGGACCTCGACCACCGGGCCTTCGAAGGCGTTCAGGGCATCCAGAAGGGCGACCGAAGTATGGGTGAATGCGGCCGGGTTGATGACGATCCCGGCGGCGGTTCCGCGCGCGGCATGGATCCAGTCGATCAGTTCATATTCGCGGTTCGACTGATGACAGCGCGTCTTGAACCCCTCGGACGCCGCCTTGCGGGTGCAAAGCGCCTCGACATCGGCAAGCGTCTCGTGGCCGTAAAGATGCGGCTCTCGCTGGCCCAGAAGGTTGAGGTTCGGTCCATTCAGGACAAGGATCGTCGGCATCGGGTCCTCGGGGCGGCTGTTCCTGGGGCGATCATCGGCAGAAAGGCGCCGCATCGCAAGGCGCCGGCATCCTTGCCCTACCGTTTCCGGGCGCCCTGTGTCATCGGCGCTGTGTCCCCGGCGCGGGCGTGGCATTGCGGTTTGGCTTGACAAGCCGCGCGGGGCGACCGACGAACCGCCTGACCGGCCCCCGCGCCAGGCCTCTCGCCAGACCACTTCAAACCGGAGCCTTCCCATGCAGATCGGCAACCGCATCGTCGCCCACGACCAACCCCCTTTGGTGATCGCCGAGATCGGCATCAACCACGGCGGCAGCCTTGATGTGGCGAAGGAAATGGTCCGGCTGGCGGCGACCTCGGGCTGCGAATGCATCAAGCACCAGACGCATTTCCCGGAAGACGAGATGACGGACGAGGCGAAGTCGATCTTCCCGCCCAATGCCGATGTCTCGATCTGGGAGGTGATGGCCCGCTGCGCGCTGTCGGCGGAGGATGAAATCGCGCTGAAGGACTATACCGAAAGCCTCGGGCTGATCTATCTTTCCACGCCGTTTTCCCGCAAGGCCGCGGATTTCCTGAACGAGATCGGCGTTCCGGCCTTCAAGATCGGCTCGGGCGAGGCCGACAACCTGCCGCTGATCCGCCACATCGCCCGGATGGGCAAACCCGTGATCCTGTCGACGGGGATGCAGACGATTGAAACGATCCGCGTCAGCGTCGCCATTCTTGACGCCGCCGGGATCGACTACGCGCTTCTGGAATGCACGAACCTTTACCCGAGCCCGCCCGAGATCGTCAGCCTGCAAGGCGTGACCGACCTCCGCCAGGCCTTCCCGCGCGCCGTTGTCGGCTTTTCCGACCATTCCATCGGCCCGGAAATGGCGCTTGCCTCGGTGGCGCTTGGCGCCTGCATCCTTGAACGGCATTACACCGACAGCCGCTACCGGATCGGCCCGGACATCATCAACTCGATGGACCCGGCGGAACTGCGCTTCCTCATCGACCGCTCGCGCGAGATCCACACCGCGCTGATGAACCCCAAGCGCCGGACCGAGGCCGAGGAACCCGTCTACCGCTTCGCCCGCGCCAGTGTGGTCGCCGACCGCGACCTGGCGCTGGGCCACGTCATCACCGAAGCCGACATCTGGGCGCGCCGCCCCGGATCGGGTGAAATCGCGGGCTATGATTTCGACAAGGTGGTGGGGAAACGGCTTACCCGCGCCGTGACGCGGAACACGCAGTTGAAGTGGAGCGATCTGGGATGACGCTGTCGCGCGCCGATATCGGAACCTGGCTTATCAACCTGCCACGCGCCCGCGACCGGCGGGCGAAGATGGAGGCGCAGTTGTCGCGGATGGACCTGCCCTACGCGGTCTTTGACGGCGTCGACGGCAAGGCGCGCGAGGCCGAGCTTTTGAAGACCGTCGATCTAGAGGCGTTCGAACGCAACCTTGGCCGCCGCATCCTGATGGGCGGGATCGGATGCTATCATTCGCACCTTGGCGTCTGGCGGGACTTTCTGGCCTCGGGAAAGCCGGTGGCGCTGATCCTTGAGGACGACGTGGTGTTCCACGACGATTTTCTGACTGCGGTCGACATGGCCCTGGCCTGCGCCGGCGAATGGGACATGCTGAAGCTGAACCGCATCCGGGCCAAACTGCCGATCTGTCAGGGCAAGATCGGACCTTACCACCTGAACGCCTATGTCGGCCCGGCCACAGGGACGGGGGCCTATCTCATCCACCGCCGCACCGTTGAAAAGCTGCTTCCAGCGATGCTTCCCGTAACCCGGGCAACGGACCATGAAATCAACCGCTTCTTCCTGCATGATTTCCGGCTGTTCGGGCTGGAGCCTTTCCCGAGCCATCTGGACGACAACAACGTAAGCCTCATCACAGGCACCGGATTCGGCGATGTGGTTAAGTTCAAATGGTATCAGAGGCTTCCGCACTATCGGCTGAAGATCGCGAATTATTTCCGTCGTGCAGCCTGGCTTGCGCGAAAAGGCTATCTCTGGCCACGCTGCGGGCGTCAGCTTTTGGCGTCACCGCCATTGCCGCGCCAGTAATCCGCCATCCAGGACACCGGCCCGCGCCCCATGTGGGGGGCCTTTCCCCACCAGCCCCGCCGCACCAGTTCATGTGGGCGGGGGGTGCCGTGAAACGCCAATACCTTTGCGCTCGCAGGAGGTGCCTTCGGCTCCATCACCAGGTCGATCCCGATCGGGCGGCGCAGATGCCGCTTGAAGCTGATGACCCAGTCCGGCGGCCAGAATGCCATGGTCTTCGCAAGGACGCCGATGGCGGTCTGTTCATAGCGGGTTTCGCGCACGATCCGGTCCAGATCGGCCAAGAGCCCGTCGATCAGGTGCTGCTGTTCGCCAAGCGTGAAGGCGAAGATGCAGGTCCCGACCTCGGGCGCGCCTGTGCCGTGCTTCGGCTTCCAGTTCGGGCCCATGTCAGTGGTGATCAGCGGTTCAGGTCGGTCGAAAAGCGCGTCCAGATCGCGCAGGACCACCATATCGAGGTCGATGAACAGCGCCCGGCCCGTCAGCCCGTAAAGGTCGCGTTTGAAGACTGCGAATTTCGGCCAGCCGCCTCCACGAAAGTGCTCGGGCCTCAGCCCGATGTCGGGAATGGGAAAATGCTCGATTCCGGGTGCCAGCCCAGTAGGATTGTCCGTCAGGCAGACAAAGCGGAAAGGGTTTTCCGTTGCCTTCTTCGCAGCCGCATAAAGCACGTTGACATATTCAGGGCCATACAGAGTGCCCCATTTCATGCACAGGATCGTGCGTGCTTCACCGGTCATCCGAACTGCCCCTTATCTTGATTGGTGCCTTCCTAGCAACCAGCGCCCTCGAGGTCCAGTTGTAGCCGGATCCTGCGCCAAGCCGGAGATGGGGATTTGCAGGCCCCACAGCCATGGCGTAAAGAACCCTATGGCATCGAAGTTCGGGCGCGAAACGCAACGCATCGTCATCCAATTGCGCGAGGTGCTGAGCCGCGGGTTGGATCGCTGGAAGACGCGCCGTTACGACAATGGACCGGGCGCCCGCCTGCAGGTCCGGTCCGGCGCGCTGACAGCGGGGACGGGGGCGGCGATCTATCTGATCCACCAGCCAAAGGGCGTGGCGGATTCGACATTGGTGACCTGTCGGCACCTTGCCGAAGCTGGTTTTCCGGCGCTTGTGGTGTCCAACACTCCGTTGTCTGACGCCGATATGACACGCCTTTTGCAGGTTTCGGCGGGCCTATTGGTCCGACCGAACGTGGGCTATGACTTCGGCGGCTATCGCGACGGGCTTCGCCATCTGTCGCAGGCCGGGATCGACCCGGACGCGCTCTTGATCCTGAATGACAGCGTATGGTTTCCGTTGCATCGATCCGAAACGCTGCTTGCGCGGCTGAAAGATAATCCTGCGGCCTTCCAGGGCGTGTTCTACGAACTGAAGGGTAAACGGACCCATCGGGCGCATTACGAAAGCTACTTCTTCCTGATCCGCCGCGCGGCGCGGGAAAGCACCGCCTTCAGGGACTTCTGGGACCGCTATCCAATGGCTTCGGCGCGTTGGAAGGTTCTGCGGCGTGGCGAACAGGGTTTTTCGCAATCCATGTTCGATGCCGGTTTTGCGCGGGAAGGCATCGGATCGCGGCAGGATTTCAAGAAGTTGATCGAAGAGCAGGACAATACCTTCCTTCGCAAGACCCTTGATTATGCGGCCTATGAACATTCGGATGCACAGGCCGAGCGGGATGCGCTGTTGGGTGAACCCGACAGTCCTCTCTGGCGCGCGAAGGCGATTGCCCACATCCGCCGTGTGGCGCGGGGTGGCAACTACCATCAGTCGTTCCGTTACGCGGCTGAAAAGTTCTTCGACATCCCTTTCCTGAAGAAGAACAATCGCCCTCCATGCCCTGAAATGCGACGGCAATATCTCCGGGCTGTCGAGGCGGGCGACCTTGTGCCGCCCGATGCGGTAATGCTGTCTGAAATCCGCACGTCGGTGAAGGTGACGACATGAAATCCCTCCTGTTCCTCACCGGCACCCGGGCCGATTTCGGCAAGCTCGAGCCGCTGGCCGTCGCTGCGCGCGACGCGGGCCATGCGGTGACCTTCTTCGTCACCGGGATGCACATGCTCGACCGCTACGGGCTGACCAAGATCGAGGTGCATCGCACGCCCGGCGTGAAGGTGCATGAATTCCTCAACCAGCGGCCCGGCGATCCGCAGGATGTGATCCTCGCCAAGACCGTGATGGGGTTTTCCGACTACATCACCGAACATCGCCCCGACCTGATCGTCGTCCACGGCGACCGGATCGAGGCGCTGGCGGGGGCGCTGGTGGCGGCGACGAACTACATCCCTTCGGCCCATGTCGAGGGCGGCGAGGTGTCTGGAACCATCGACGAGGTGTTCCGCCACTGCAACACCAAGCTGGCGGCGCAGCATTTCGTCTCGTCCGAGCAGGCGGCGCGGCGGGTGATGGCTCTGGGGGAGCCCGGGGACAGCATCCACGTCATCGGCTCGCCGGAGCTGGATTTCCACATGGGTCCCTCGGGCGTGACCATCGACGAGGTGCGGGCGCATTATGCGATTCCCTTTGTCGATTACGGGATCGCGGTCTTCCATCCCGTCACCTCCGAAGCCGCGACGATGGGGGCGCAGGCCGAAGGGCTTTTTGGCGCGCTGGAGGCATCGGGACGGAACTTCGTCGTCATCGCGCCGAACAACGATCCGGGGTCCGAGGCGATCTTTGCGGTGCTCGATCGTCTGCCGAAAGACCGCTTCCGGGTGATCCCCTCGATGCGGTTTGCGCATTTTTCGGAACTGATGAAGAACGCCGCCTGCATGGTCGGCAATTCGAGCGCCGGGGTGCGGGAAGCGCCGTTCCTCGGGCTGCCCTCGCTCGATATCGGCACAAGGCAGACGCGACGGTCGGACGCGCCCTCGATCCGAACCGCGGATGCGGGGGACCGGGTGGCGATCCTCGGGTTCCTGTCGTCGGAATGGGGCAGGCCCCATCCGCGCCACACCGCCTTTGGCGAGGGCCGCGCGGCGGACCGCTTCGTCGCGGTGCTGGCGGATCCTGCCTTCTGGGACCGTCCGCTTCAGAAAGAGTTCCGCGATCTTGTCTGAGGCGCGGACAGGCTGGGCGCTTCGCGGCTATCTGCTGGCGGTGGCGGCGCTGTCGCCGCTGCTGCCCTGGCATCTGAAGCGGCGGTTGGCGCGCGGCAAGGAAGAGCCAGGCCGTTGGCGTGAAAAGCTGGGGTATCCCACGGTGGCGCGCCCTGACGGACCGCTGGTCTGGTTCCATGCCGTGGGCCTGGGCGAGGTTCTGGCCCTGCGCGGGCTGATCGCGGCGATGGCAGCGGCGCGGGGCGATCTGCAATTCCTCGTCACGTCCTCGGCGCGGTCTTCGGCGCAGGTCTTCGCCGCCAACCGGCCCGAGCGGACGGTGCACCAATATCTGCCGCTGGATGCTCCGGGGCCGGTGGCACGGTTTCTGGATCATTGGCGGCCCGATCTGTCGGTCTGGGCCGAACAGGATCTGTGGCCCGGCGCCGTGGTTGCGGCGGCGCGGGCCGGGATTCCGCTGGCGCTGGTCAATGCGCGGATGGATGCGCGAGCCTTCGCGGCGCGGTCGAAGGGCCGGGGGATCTACCGCGATCTTTATGGCCGGTTTGCGCTGATTTCGACGCAGGATGAGGCGACCGCCCGGCATCTGGCGGCCCTCGGGGCGCGTGGAGTGACGGTCGGCGGATCGCTGAAAGCTGCCGCCGGTCCGCTGGCCGATCACCCGGAGCGCGCAGCGATCCAGCAGGCGCTGGCGGGACGGCGGATCTGGGTTGCGGCCTCGACCCACCTGGAGGATGAGGCGGCGGCGCTTTCCGCGCAGGCACGGCTTTTCAGGGAGGATCCGGCCTGGCTCCTGATCTTTGCGCCCCGTGATCCCGTGCGGGGGGAGGAGATCGGTTTGGCTGCCGCCAGTCACGGCTTGTCTTTCGTCCGCCGCAGTCTTGGCGCGCAGCCGGGGGCGGGCGATGCGGTCTGGATCGCCGATACCTTCGGGGAGATGGGGCTCTGGTATCGGCTGGGCGCTGCGGCGCTGGTCGGCGGCAGCTTTGGCGGAACCGGCGGCCATAACCCTTGGGAGCCGGCGCGCTTGGGCGCTGCCGTTCTTCACGGTCCGAATGTTGCGAATTTCCGGGGTGATTATGCGCGGTTTCACGAAGCAGGCGCGGCCAGGCAGGTCGCGGATGCCACTGCGCTGGCCGCCGCCCTGACCGATCCGGCGCTGCCGGACCTCGCGGCGCGGGGCCAAACGCTGGCCGATGAGGGGATGGCGGGGCTGGGTCGCCTGTGTGACAGCCTGCTCGCGCTTCTGCCGGAGGGGAAACGATGAAGCCGTTCCCCTCACTCAAGCTGCGGCTGGCGCTTTGGGCCTACGCTGCGGCCTGGCATCTGCTTTTGCCGCTGATCCTGCTTTACCTCTGGCGGCGCGGACGGCGTGACCGGGACTATGTCGCCCATCTGGCGGAACGCTTCGGCCGCTACCGCGCACGGATGGAAGGCGCGGTCTGGGTCCATGCCGTGAGTCTTGGCGAAATGCGATCCGCCGTGCCGCTGATCCGGGCTTTCCTCGCGCGGGGCGACCGGGTGGTGACGACGCATTTCACCCCCGCCGGACGACGCGAGGCGGAACGGGTCTTCGCCCCCGAGATTGCCGCGGGGCAGGTGGCGAGCGTCTGGATCCCGATCGAGACGGCCTGGGCCTTCCGCCGCTTCTTCCGCGCCTTCCGCCCGGCCTTCGGTCTGGTGATGGAGGTCGAGATCTGGCCGCGGATGATCATGGCGGCGCGAGGGGCCCGTGTGCCGCTGTTCCTGTGCAATGCGCAATACCCCTTGCGGAGCTTCACCCGCGATACGACCCGCACCGGCCTGCGCGCCGAGGTGATGCGCGGGCTGGCGGGGGCATTCGTGAAATCCGACCTGCAGGCCAGCCGCTTCGCCGCCGTGGGGGTGCCGAACATCCATGTGACGGGCGAATTGCGGTTCGACCAGCCGATCCCGCCCGCCCAGCTGGCGGCGGGTGCGGCGGCGCGTGCAGCCTGGGGGCTGGAAGGGCGGCCGGTCATCACCATCGCCAGCGCGGTCGAGGGCGAGGATGCGACCTATATCGCGGCGCTGCGGGCTCTGGGGGTCGGGCAGGAGCCGGGCGCGCCGCTGGTCGTCTATGTGCCGCGCCGCCCGGAACGCTTCGATGAAGTCGCGGCGACGCTTCTGGCGGCGGGGTTCGGTGTCGCCCGGCGTTCCGATGTGCTGGACGGCGGGCTGACGGTCAGGGCGGCGCTTCGCGGCGATATCCTTTTGGGGGATTCGCTCGGCGAGATGTATTTCTACCTCTCGCTTGCCGACCGCGTGGTCGTGGGCGGCGGCTTCACGCCCGCAGGCGCGCACAACATCATCGAGCCGCTGGCCGTGGGAAAACCCGTGGTCACCGGGCCAGTGACCTGGCCGATCGAATATCCCTTTGCCGAGGCCGAGGCGGCGGGGGTGGCACGGTCGGTGCCGGATGCGGCGGGCCTGGCGGCGGCGCTGGGGGCGCTGCCCCGTCGTCCATCGGTTCTTGAACCGATGGCGAACACGATGGACGCCCCCCGGAGTATTTCGGCAAAGAAGAAGCCGGAATATTCTGAGATTTCGGCCTTTTTTGCAGCGCATTCGGGGGCGGCAGGGCGGACGCTTTCCGCGCTGCCCGAGGCGCTGGCGACGGCGCGCGCTACCAGCCGCTGAAGCCGCCGTCGACGTTGACAAGCTGGCCCGTCATGTAGCCCGCTTGGGCGCTGCACAGAAACAGCATCGCATCGGCGATCTCATCGGGCTGGGCCATGCGGCCCGCCATGATCAACTCGCCCACCCGGCGCTGGAATTCATCGGAATGGCCGTTGAAGACCGCGCCCGGCGCGATGGTGTTGACGGTGGCCTTGCGCGGCGCCCAGTAGCCCGCGAGCCAGAGCGTCAGGCCGTGGATGCCGGCCTTGGTCGTGGAATAGGCCGAAAAGCTCTTGAACGGCATGCCTTCGTAGATCGCGTGGTGCGGGCCGTTCAGCGCATACATGGAAGCCACGTTGATCAGCGCGCAGGGCCATTTGCCGACGATGTCGCGGTCCATCTGCCGGGCGACCATGAAGGCGCCCGTCAGGTTGGTGCGCAACGTCCGTTCCCAGTCGCTGACCGAAGTATCGGCGAAGGACGGGAAGGATTTGCCTGCACCCATCAGCAATTCACCGGTGATGGCCGCGTTGTTCAGGACCACGTTCGGCTGCCACCCATCCTTCAGGATGCGCTGGAAGATTTCCGTCACCTGGTCTTCATTGCCCACGTCAAGGTCGTAGAAGCGGAAGTCCGGGTTGCCGCCATGCGCGTCCTGCAACGCATCGGCGCGGGAACCGGGCAGGTCCGAGGCGATGACGCGGGCACCTTGGGCCAGCATCCGGCGGACGTAGGTCGATCCCAGCACCCCGCCCGAGCCGGTGATGAAGATGGTGCGGTCCTTCAGCTGGTCATGCATCGCGGGACTCCAGTCGTGATTTCAGCAGGAATTCGACAAGGCGGAAATCGAACTCGGTGTCGATGTCGACGCAGCGTTCGGGTTCCATGAGGTAGGGGATCACCCGGCCTTCATAAAGGCTTTTGGCGCGGCGCAGATAGGCCGGGTCAAGCACATAGGTCGAGGCGGCGTGTTCATAGACCACCGGCGCTTGCTGGCGCGCCACGACGCCCCCGGGAAGCGGTTTCGAGACATGCAGCGCGCCGGTCGCGTCGGCTTCGACAAGGTTGAAATAGGGGTTCTTGCGCGCCTCGCAGCAGGACATCACCATGTCGGGCCGTTCCTTCGCGAACAGATCCAGCGCGCGGTCGATGTCGGCGTCTTCGCGCAAGGGCGAGGTGCAGTCGAGGTCGAGGAAGGCCGTCACCGGCCGATCCAGCAGCGCCTGCGAAGCCTCCAGCGCGTGCTGCCAGACGCCCCATTTCCCGGCGCTGTCGGTCGCCAGATGGGCGGGGCGCAGGCCGATCTTCAGCGCCCCACGCGCCACCGCGTGGTCATAGATCGCCGGATCGTCGGTGGACACCACCACGGCATCGATGCGCGGATTGGCGAACAGCTGGTCAAGCGACCAGTCGATCAGCGGCTTGCCGCAGATCGGGCGGAAGTTCTTGCCCGGCACGCCCTTGGAGCCCTTGCGCGCCCCGATATGGCCAAGGATCATCGACTGCCTCCTATGGTATCTGCTTGGTGATCTGGCCCGCGAAGCGACGGCTTTCCCAGGCGCGCGCGATCAGGCCGCAGCTTTCGCCCACCCGGTCGAGGCGCGGCAGAAGCGGGTTGTCAGAGGGGGTGCGCCCAGCGGCCAGCGCCAGGAAATCCCGCATGAGGCCAAGGAACATCTCGTTCCGTTCGAAGGGAAATTCCGGTGCCATAGGGTTCTTGCCGGTGATGCTGTAGCGCCCGGCGATCAGGTCGAGGTCGTAAAGCCGTTCGGTGCCGCGCAGGGTGATGCGACGGGTCGACACCGGCAGCAGGTAGTCCATCGCCACGCTGCCGGTCCGGCCGGATTGCGAGAGGCCGATCTGCGTCGCCACATCGACGCCGGGGTAGGCGGCATGGCCGAGGCTTTCGACGGCCCCGAGCGCCAGTCCGGGGAACAGGCAGGCGGCCATGTCGAGTTCATGGCAAAGATCCAGAAGCACGCCGCCGCCTTCGGGAAGTGCGGCATAGCTGTCAGAGAAGCGCCAGTTCGGCCGCCACTGCGTCACGTCATGGCCGATCTCGAATCCGAAGCGGAAGATGTCCGAAAGGTCGCTGTCGGCCAGGTGCCGAATGGCAGGGTGATAGCGCATCATGAAACCCGCGACCGAACGGTCGGCCACCGGACGGGCGACGGCCATGATCGCGGCAAGTTCGGCCGTGTCGTAGGCGAGTGGCTTTTCAACGTAGAAGGGCAGGCCCCGGTCAGCGCAGGCCCGGACCAGCGGCAGCCGGATCTGGGTCGCGGTGGCGATGACCACGGCATCGGTTTCATTCAGCGCCGGGTCCAGCGCAGCTTCCGCCTCGCGCCAGGGCAGAAGGCGGGCGTCGATGCCAAGCGTGGTGAGGTTCTGGTGGTGCCGCCGCCCGATGGAGCCCGCGCCGATGACAAGCGCCCGCATCAGGCTTGTCCTGCGGTAGACATGATGCGCAAGGGCGCGGCCGGGTTCGGGTCGGTGTCTGTCACGGTTGACGCCTCGTTTCTGTCGGCGCTGACCCTAGTCCACGGCGCGGGTGGCTGCAATTGATCCCGTTGCACCGGAAGAAGATGGGAAGCGGCGGCCCGGATCATCGCCGGGCCGCCCCCGGAAATCAGTGGGTGGTCTTGGCGCCATGCGCGGAATGGTCCATGCCCTGCATGTCATCGCCGCGCTTTTCGACCTTGAATTCGACCTTCACTTCGCCAGCCTTTTCGAAGGTCAGCGTGACGGGAACCATGTCGCCTTCCTTCACGGGCGTCTTGATGTCCATGAACATGATGTGCAGTCCGCCCTTTTCAAAGGCCACCTTCTGGCCCGCCGGAATTGCCACCTCGGGCTGTTCGGTCATCGTGGCCATGCCGTTGGCATCAACCTCGGACTTGTGGACCTGGGTCATGCCGAAGTCAGAGGACGCCGACAGCAGCTTGTCGTCGGCCGCGCCGGTGTTTTCGACGATCATGTAGCCCCCCGCGACCTTGGCGTTGGCGGCAGGGGTCGGCATGACCGGAGTGTGGATCGCGATATCGCCGGACTTGAAGTCCTGCGCAATTGCGGGAACGGCCGCGCCAAGCATGAGGGCGACGACGGGCAGGGCAAATTTCAGCATTGGTTATCTTCCTGTGATATGAAGGGGCCGATCCGGTCACTGACCGCAAGGGCGACGTTTTGTTTGGGGGAATGGCGGCACGGGTGCGACCGTGCCGCGAGAAACCTGTCCTGGCCCGAAAACGTGCGGCCGAAGGGACAGGCCGCAATGCGCTTTCGGATCAGGAAGATCAGGCCAGTGGCGGTGCACGGGCCGGATCGCTGCGATCCGCAGGCAGGAAGGGCAACAGGACCGGCAGGGGCCGCGGCCAATCCGCGAAGGTGCTGGCGACCTTGCGCGGCGGAATGCCGTCACGCGGCGGCAGATCGGTCGAAGAGATCAGCCGACAGGCCTCGCAGGCCTTGGCAATCGCGCTGTCGTGGTGCTTGTCGGTGCCGCAAAGTTCTGATGCCGCGATGCCCATGACCGCCGCCGTCTCGATGAAGGCGCGGTCCGTCGGCGCGGCAAGACCCCGGTGCCCGAAGCCGACCAGCAAAAGACCCAAGGACAGTGCCAAGGGCAGGAAGCAGGTCAGAAAGGTGTGGCGCAAGGTCAGCATGATGTTTGGCTAACACGTTCGCCGCAGGGTGAAAAGCGTGGCTTTGTCGCAGCCGGTTCAGTCGGCGACCCGTGCCGAACGCCCGCCACGACGAACCCTGAGCAGCGCCTTGCGCCCCGGCAAGTCAACCATCACCGCCCGGCGTTCGTCCGAGGTCATGGCGCCCCAGCCACCGATCTCTGCCCGCGTGCGGTGACAGCCGATGCAGATCCCCGCCGTCGGGTGCATGGAACACAGCTTGATGCAGGGGCTTTCCACCTCGTCCCGGCGCCAGATGTCATCGGTCTCGCCCGGACCGCGCGCCGTCTTCGCCTTGCTGTTCGGTGTCACCTGATCCATCGCCCGCCTTGCCTTTCCTGCCCGTTCATGTGTCACGTCCGGCCAAGATGCGCCGCGCGGTCCAGAACCCCTTGCAGGATATACCCCGCAGCCACATGATCTATGACCTCGGCGCGACGCTTTCTAGACGTATCCGCCTCCAGTAGCGCGCGTTCGGCGGCCACGGTCGACAGCCGTTCGTCCCAGTAGGTGATCGGCAGCGGGGTGAGCTTTTCCAGATTGCGGGCAAAGGCGCGGGTCGATTGGCAGCGCGGGCCTTCGCTGCCATCCATGTTGCGCGGCAGACCAAGGACAAGCCCGGCAAGCTCGCGCTCTACAGCGATGGCCAGAAGCTCGGCGGCATCAAGCGTGAACTTCACCCGGCGAATGGTCCGCAGCGGCGTCGCGACCGAACGCATCCGGTCCGACACCGCGACACCGATGGTCTTTTCGCCCAGATCCAGTCCCGCGATGGCGCGGTGCGGGGGCAGGGCGGCCAGAAACTCCTCGATCGATTCGAGGATCATTCCGCGATCCCCGCCCGGCTTGCGGCGGCCTCGATCACCTGCAGCGCCTCGGCCTTGCCGGCGAAGACCGTCCGCGCCTCGGCAACCACGGCCTGCCCGCGGGGCTTGTCGCCAAGCTGCCCCAGCGCGTCGATGAGCCGGGCCCAGTCCTCGGGCGAGCCGCCTTGCGACGCAAGCCGTTCGTTCAGCCGGTTGACCATGCCCAGGATCATCTGCTGGCGTTCCTCGGGCGACATGTCGGCCGCCGCCGCCATGGCCGCCGCGTCCGGGCCCGGCTGACCGGGCAATTGGTAGGCGATCCCCGCTGCGGCGGCGATGCCCTCGATCTGGTCGCGGACCAACGCCATCCACGGTGCATCGGCGGGACCGCTTTCAACCAGCGGCCGCCAGAGCCTGAAGGTCAGGTCGGGCCGCAGGTTCTGCGCGAACATCAGGCCCATGTAGAACTGCGCGGCCGCATTCTGGCCGTCGCGCTTCAGAACCTCGGTCAGGGCGCGTTCCGCCTCGGGCGAGACATAGCCCCCCGCCGCCATGATCTGCGCATCCGCCAGCGCCAGGTAATCCATCGCCGTGGCCTTGTCGGCCTTCAGCGCCAGCACGACCTCCTGCGCCTTGGCCGAGGCCGCGAAATTGCCCAAGGCCGCCTCGTTCCGCGCCAGAAGCTCATGGCCTTGCAGGTCGCCCGGCCGGTCCTTCACCGCCGCGCGCAGCTTGTCCATCAATTCGGTTTCCTGCGGATCGCCCGCCGGACGCGGGGCGGGCTTTGGCGCCCGGGCCTCGGCTTCGGCCTGGCTTATGCGGGTCTTGTAAACCTCCTCGGCGCGCGCGAGCCGCTTTTGCAACGGCAGGTCCGGGTAGCCCGGGGCGCCCAGCCAGGAATAAAGCCCGAAGGCCGCCGCCAGGATCAAAGCCACCGCCACGATGCCGCCGAACAAGGCACCGCGCCCGCCCGTGCCACCGGCCGCGCCCGCGCCCTGCATCTGCCGGTCGGCCTCGATGATGCGGCGCGACACCTCGATCCGCGCGCGGTCGGCATCCCCGGGCGCCAGCACGCCCCGCGTCACATCGCGCTCGATCTCGGACAGTTGCCCGCGCCAGACCTTCAGGTCATAGCTTGCCGCCGGCGCAGCCACGCCCGCCGCCGGGCGGACCATCGCCCGGATCAGCACCGCCGCCACCAGCATCGCCAGCCCTACGGCCGCCAGAGCATAGCCCATCGCTCGTCTCCTGTTCTTCGGGGCGCATACCTAAGCGACCGGGGCGTTGATCGAAAGCGCGAACTGATGTCATCTGTCGTCACGATGTCGCAACCATGAAGCGACGTTTGCGTGTCGCAAGCGGCCCATGTCGGAAATATCCCGATCATGACGCTTGGCGAAGTGTCCGAAACCCGGGCAAAAGGCATCAAGACCGACAGGAAAGCGCCGCGACGCCGGTGTCTCAGATTCGCGCGATTGGGGGAGGGATGATGAAGCGGTATTCAGTGTTTGCCGTCGCCCGAGAGGGGTTGAATTACCACCTCGGCTGGGGACGTGCCTGGCGCAGCCCGGCACCGAAGAAGAAATACGACGTGATCATCGTCGGCGCCGGCGGCCACGGCCTTGCCACGGCCTATTACCTTGGCAAGAATTACGGCATCCGCAACGTCGCCATCATCGAAAAGGGCTGGCTCGGCGGGGGCAACACGGGTCGGAACACGACCATCATCCGCTCGAACTACCTGCAGGACCCGTCGGCGGCGATCTACGAAAAGGCCCGCAGCCTTTACGAGACGCTGAGCCAGGATCTGAACTACAACGTCATGTTCAGCCCCCGCGGCCTTCTCATGCTCGCCCAGACCCACCACGAGGTGCGGGGCTACCGGCGGACGGTCTACGCCAACAACCTGCAAGGCGTGACGACCGAATGGATCACCCCCGAACGGGTGAAAGAGATCGTGCCGATCATGAACATCCACGGCCCGCGCTACCCGGTTCTCGGCGCGCTCTACCAGGCCCGTGGCGGCACCGCGCGCCATGACGCGGTCGCCTGGGGCTACGCCCGCGCCTGTTCCGACATGGGCATGGACATCATCCAGCAATGCGAAGTGACCGGCATCCGCCAGGCGAACGGCAAGGTCGTGGGCGTCGATACCACCAAGGGTTCGATCGACTGCGACAAGCTTGGCCTCGTCGTCGCGGGCCACACTTCGGTGCTGGCCGAAATGGGCGGCTTCCGCCTGCCGATCGAATCCCTCGCGCTCCAGGCGCTGGTGTCCGAACCGATCAAGCCCTGCATGGACGTGGTCGTGATGGCCAACACCGTCCACGGCTACATGTCGCAATCCGACAAGGGCGAAATGGTGATCGGCGGCGGCACCGACGGCTTCAACAACTACACCCAGCGCGGCTCCTGGCACCATGTCGAGGAAACCATCCGCGCCCTGGTCGAAACCTTCCCGATGATTTCGCGGCTGAAGATGCTGCGCCAGTGGGGCGGCATCGTCGACATGACCGGCGACCGCTCGCCCATCCTGTCGAAGACGCCCCTGGGCAACTGCTTCGTCAACTGCGGCTGGGGCACCGGCGGCTTCAAGTCGATCCCCGGCTCGGGCTGGGCGATGGCGGAACTCATGGCCAAGGGCGCGCCCGGGCCGCTCACGGAAGAATTCTCGATGTACCGCTTCCGCGAAGGCAAGTTCATCGACGAAAGCGTCGCCGCCGGGGTTGCGCACTGATGCCCGCACCCGCCACCCTCCTTCATCTTGGTTCAAATATCCCGGGGGTCCGGGGGCAGCGCCCCCGGCATCCCGGACGGAGCACGACATGCTGATCCTTGAATGCCCCTGCTGCGGCGTGAAGGCCGAGGAAACCGAACTTGCCCCCGGCGGCGAGGCGCATCTGAAGCGCTTCGGTCCCGGCTCCTCCGACGAGGACTTCGACAACTACATGTTCGCCCGCGCGAACCCGAAGGGCGTGCATTTCGAACGCTGGCGCCATGCCTATGGCTGCGGGAAATGGTTCCTTGCCGCCCGCTGCACCGCCACGCTCGAGGTCTTCGGCACCTATCCCGCCCAGACCACCGAACCCCCGGCCGAACTCCAGGCCTATATCAAGTCCCGTCGCCCCGAATGGGAGGGTTACAAATGAGCACCCGTCTGGCCCGGGGCGGTCGCCTGATCGACCGCTCGAAGCCGATCACCATCACCTTCAACGGCCGCCGCATGCCCGGATACCTCGGCGACACGCTGGCCTCTGCCGTGCTTGCCAACGACCAGATGATGGTCGGCCGGTCCTTCAAGTATCACCGCCCCCGCGGTGTTGTCGCCTCCGGCGCGGAAGAGCCGAACGCCCTTGTCGGCCTTGGCACCGGCGGCCGGTTCGAACCGAACCAGCGCATGACCACGACCGAGGCCTTCGACGGCGCGGAAACCGCCAGCCAGAACCACTGGCCGAGCCTCGAATTCGACATCGGCGCGATCAACAACAAGTTCGCGCGCTTCCTGCCGGGCGGCTTCTACTACAAGACCTTCATGTGGCCGCGCAGCTTCTGGAAGAACGTCTACGAACCCTTTATCCGTCAGTCGGCGGGTCTGGGCAAGGTGCCGACCGACCGCGACGCCGACCGCTATGAACAGGCCTACGCCTATGCGGATGTCGTTGTCGTCGGGGCCGGCATCGCGGGCCTGACGGCGGCGCTTGGCGCGGCCCGGTCGGGCAAGCGCGTCATCGTCCTGGAAATGACCCCCGCCTGCGGCGGCCGCGCCGTGGTCGATGGCATGACCATCGACGGCGACACTGTCGACGCCTGGGTCAACCGCGCCGTCGAGACGCTGCGCGGTATGGACAATGTCACGCTGATGACCCGGACCATGGCCACCGGTCTTTACGACCACGGCTACCTGCTGGCCGCCGAACGCGTCGCGGACCACACCCCCGGCGACGGCCGTCCGAAACAGCGCCTCTGGCGTATCCGCGCCGGAGAGGTCATCACCGCGACCGGCGCCATCGAACGTCCGCTGTCCTTCGCGGGCAACGACATCCCGGGCGTCATGCTGGCGGCCGCGGTCCGTGACTACGCCGTCAACTACGGCGTCAGCATCGGCGACCGGACCGTCATCGTCACCAACAACGACGATGCCTACCGCACGGCGCTGGCGCTTCTGGATGCCGGGCTCACGGTTCCGGCGGTCATCGACGCCCGTCCGACCGTGACCGGCGCATTGCCCCAGGCCGTGCGCGACCGGGGTGTCCGGGTCCTGGAAGGCCGCGGCATCGCCAAGGTCCATGGCGGCAAGCGCGTGACCGGTGTCGTGATCTGCGTGCAGGCTGGCGAAGGCGCGATGATCGAGGAAATCGCCTGCGATTGCGTCGCCATGTCGGGCGGCTGGTCGCCGGTCGTCCATCTCTGGTCGCATTGCGGCGGCAAGCTTTTGTGGGACGACGCCCGCGCCATGTTCCGCCCCGACCCGGAACGCCCGCCTCTGGGCGCCGATGGTCGCGGCATGGTCCGCGCCGTGGGTTCGGCCAATGGCATGCTGACTGCCGATGAAGTGTTGTCCGACGCCCATGCGGCCTTTGGCACCGGCGAGGCGCCACGCAGCGACGCGCCCGCCGAAGCCAGCATGGAGCCGGTCTGGATCATGCCACAAGGCGCAGGCCCGGCCTTGCGCAACAAGATGTGGCTCGACCCGCAGAACGACGTGAAGGTCTCGGACGTGCAGCTTGCCGCCCGGGAAGGCTATGAAAGCGTCGAACACACCAAGCGCTACACGACGCTCGGGATGGCGACGGACCAAGGGAAGATCAGCAACATCAACGGTCTGGCGGTCCTTTCCGATGCGCTGCATCGGGAAATCCCCGCAACCGGCACCACGACCTTCCGGCCGCCCTACACGCCGCTTTCGATCGGCGCCATCGCCGGCGAGGCTCGGGGCGAGATCTTCCAGCCGCTGCGCCGCACGCCGATCCATGAATGGCACGAGGCGCATGGCGTGGAATGGGAACCCGTCGGCCTTTGGCGTCGTCCGTTCTGTTACCGGCGCGCGGGCGAGTCGACCCATGCCGCCGTCACCCGCGAGGTCAAGAACACCCGGACGAACCTCGGGCTTCTGGACGCCTCGACCCTTGGCAAGATCCTCGTCAAGGGCCCGGACGCGGGCAAGTTCCTCGACATGCTCTACACCGGGGTCATGTCGACCCTGCCGGTGGGCAAGTGCCGGTATGGCCTGATGTGCAACGAACAGGGCTTCCTCAGCGATGACGGGGTCGTGGTGCGCCTGTCCGAAGACAGCTGGCTTTGCCACACCACCTCGGGCGGGGCCGACCGCATCCACGGCTGGATGGAAGACTGGCTTCAGTGCGAATGGTGGGACTGGAAGGTCTACACGGCCAACCTGACCGAACAATTCGCGCAGATCGCCGTCGTCGGTCCCAACGCGCGCAAGGTTCTGGAAAAGCTGGGCGGGATGGACGTGTCCAAAGCGACGGTGCCCTTCATGACCTATGCCGAAGGCAAGCTTGGCGGCTTCAACGCCCGGGTGTTCCGCATCAGCTTCTCGGGCGAACTCAGCTATGAAATCGCCGTCCCGGCCAGCGAAGGCCGGGCCTTCTGGGAAAAGCTGGTCGAGGCGGGACAGGAATTCGGCGTGATGCCCTACGGCACGGAATGCCTGCACATCCTGCGCGCCGAAAAAGGTTTCATCATGATCGGCGATGAAACCGACGGCACGGTGATCCCGCAGGATCTGAACATGGCCTGGGCGATTTCCAAGAAAAAGCCCGACTATCTGGGCAAACGCGGTCAGGAACGCAGCTATCTGGCCAGCCCGGATCGCTGGCAACTGGTTGGCCTGGAAACGCTTGACGGCTCGGTCCTGCCGGAATGTGCCTATGCGGTGGCACCGGGCGTCAACGGCAATGGCCAGCGCAACGTGCAGGGGCGCGTCACCTCGACCTACCACTCGCCGACGCTCGGGCGCGGCATCGCCATGGGTCTGGTGAAGCACGGTCCCGCCCGCATGGGCGAGGTGCTGGATTTCCCCGGTGACAATGGCAAGGTCCATCAGGCCCGGATCGTCGATCAGGTCTTTTACGACAAGGAAGGGGCGAAGAACGATGCCTAACGCCGTGAGCGCCTTGAATGGCAAGACCTATTCCGGTTTCGTCGAGGTTCAGGAAACCGGCCTGCAGGGCATGATCACCCTGCGCGGCGATCTGGCCTCGGCGACCTTCGCCGCGGCCGTGCAGGCAGCGACGGGAACCTCGGTGCCCGGCCCGCGCCGGATCGTGATGGCGGGGGGGAAATCCGCGCTCTGGATGTCGCCGGACGAACTGTTGCTGCTGGTGCCCTATGCCGAGGCGGCTGTGGTGGCGGCGCAGCTTGCCGCGGCGCTTGCCGGGGAACATGCGCTGGCTGTCAACGTCTCGGACGCGCGGGCGATGTTCCGCGTCAAGGGCGCGAAGTCCGCGCAGGCGCTGCAAAAGCTGGCGCCGGTCGATTTCGCATCCTTGGGCGAGGATGAGGTCCGCCGCAGCCGCATCGCGCAAGTCGCGGGCGCGCTTTGGAAATCCGGTCCCGAGGAGTTCAGCTTGATCGGCTTCCGCTCCGTCGCGGGTTACATCATGGGGCTACTGGAAGTCTCCGCCCGTCCCGGTGCGGAAATCGCCTGAAGCCCGACACGAAAAACCGCAAAAGGCGCGCCCGTCCCAAGGCGCGCCTTTTTCGGTTTCAGCGGCTTGACCACCGGGAACGGCTGTGGCCTTAGTTGCGTTGAACCGCGAACCCTCTGGACCCGAAAGGAAACGCCATGGCCTTCACCCTTCCCGATCTTCCCTATGCCCACGATGCGCTGGCAGCGCTTGGCATGTCGAAAGAGACGCTGGAATATCACCACGACCTGCACCACAAGGCCTATGTCGACAACGGCAACAAGCTGATCGCCGGGACCGAGTGGGAGAACAAGAGCCTGGAAGACATCGTACGCGGCACCTACCAGGCCGGCGCCGTTGCCCAGAACGGCATCTTCAACAACGCCAGCCAGCACTGGAACCACAACCTGTTCTGGGAGGTGATGGGGCCGGGCGAAAACAAGAAGATGCCGGGCGCGCTGGAAAAGGCGCTGACCGACTCGTTCGGTTCGGTCGCCAAGTTCAAGGAAGACTTCGCCGCCGCCGGTGCCGGTCAGTTCGGTTCGGGCTGGGCCTGGCTCGTGAAGGACAAGGACGGCGCGCTGCGCGTCACCAAGACTGAAAACGGCGTGAACCCGCTGTGCTTCGGGCAGACCGCGCTTCTGGGTTGCGACGTGTGGGAACATTCCTACTACATCGATTTCCGCAACAAGCGCCCGGCCTATCTGACCAACTTCCTCGACAAGCTGGTCAACTGGGAAAACGTCGCGGGCCGCATGTAACGGTCTGCGGGCGATCCGTCCAGTACCAGGCCTGCCGGACCTCCGGCGGGCCTTTCTTTTCCAAAACTATGAAGTGTTCGCCGGAAGATGCTGAAATTTCCACGGAATCCTGCGCGCCGCAATCGGGCGACCTGATCCGTGCTGTCACTCGCCGGGCTGTTTCTTGCGGCACTCGCCGCCGCGACCCTGATCCCCGCGCAGTCCGAGGCGCTGTTGGTCGGCATGGTGCTTGCCGACCTGCATCCGGTCTGGCTGCTGCTTCTGGTGGCAACGACCGGGAATGTGCTGGGATCGGTGGTGAACTGGGCCTTGGGCCGCTATCTCATCCGGTTTTCGGATCGGCGCTGGTTCCCGGTTTCGCCAGCTGCGCTTGCCCGTGCCAGCGAGTCCTATCGGCGCTGGGGACATTGGAGCCTGCTCGGCTCCTGGCTTCCGGTCGTCGGCGATCCCCTGACACTGGTCGCCGGAGTTTTGCGCGAGCCTTTCTGGCGGTTCGTCGGGATCGTTACGTTGGCCAAGGGCGGGCGCTATCTGGTGCTGGTCTGGATGGCGCTGCGGCTGGCCGAGGCGCCCTGAACCAGCGATCACGAATTGCTGATTGATTAACTCGGAATTGTCATGACCGACACTTTCTGTCAGGTAAGCCAAAAGCTGCGTCCTGAACCGATGGTGCCAACCGATGATCCCCAGTTTCGTCTCTGACCTTGCGCGGCATGGGCGCCAGATTGCCCTTGTCAGTCCGGGTGAGGGCGAGGTGAGCTATGCCGATCTTGCGCACCGGGTCGCGGATGTCGCCCAACGCCTGCGCGGGCCGAAACGCCTGATCGCGATTGAGGCCGCTTCCGCGATCCCCGCGATCACCGCCTATCTTGGGGCGCTGGCGGCGGGCCATGCGGTCGCGCTGCTTCCACACGCAGATGCGGGCGCCTTTTCGCGCTTCGATGACCGCTTCCGCCCGGAAACCACCTTCCGCCGCATTGCGGGCCGTTGGCGGTGGCTGAACGCCAGGCCATCGCAAGGCGAGCCTCACCCCGATCTTGCGCTTCTGATGATGACCTCGGGCAGCACGGGGCAAGGGAAGGGTGTGCGGCTGTCGGGGAGGGCGCTGGATGCCAACGCCAGCGCCATTGCCTCGTTTCTGGACCTTGGCGCCGATGATCGCGCGGCGCTGATCCTGCCCTTGCATTACGCCTACGGGCTTTCGGTGCTGAATGCGCATCTGGCGGTGGGGGCAAGTGTCTGGCTGCATCCCGGTTCGGTGCTGGAACCGGGCTTCCTTCACCACCTGCGCGAGGCGCGGTGCACGAACCTTGCGGGCGTGCCGCATTCCTATGATCTTTTCGACAGTATCGGGCTGGACCGCGCCGATCTTCCCGACCTGCGTCTGTTGACGGTGGCGGGCGGGGCGCTGCCATCCGCTCAGGTCAGCCGCTGGGGCGGGGTGATGGCGGCGCGGGGCGGGCGGTTCTTCGTGATGTATGGCCAGACCGAGGCCACCGCCCGCATCGCCTATCTGCCGCCCGATCTTGCCGCGTCGCACCCCGACCGCATCGGCGTCGCCATCCCCGGCGGGGAATTGTCGCTGCGGACACCCGAGGGCCAGACGATCCAGGCGCCCGGGGTCGAAGGCGAACTGGTCTATCGCGGCCCGAACGTGATGATGGGCTACGCCAGCCACCGCGCGGATCTTGGGCGGGGGCCCGAAGTCGGGGCGCTCGCCACCGGCGATCTGGCGATCCGGGATGAAACCGGGCTTTACCGGATCACCGGGCGGCTGAAGCGCATGTCAAAGATCGCCGGTCTGCGGATCGGGCATGACGCGCTTGAGGCGGCGCTTGCGGCCGAAGGAATGGCCGCCGCGGTGATCGGCGACGACCGGGGGCTCACCGCGGCCTATACCGGGGGCCACGACCCCGAAGCGGTGCGGGCCGCGATGATCCGCGCCACGGGTCTGACCGCGCGCCACGTCGCGGCGAAGCGTATCGCCGACTTGCCACGCCTTCCGTCGGGGAAGGTCGCCTATGATGCGCTGCGCCAGCAACTGGCGCCCACGGCCCCGGTCAATGGCGTGCCTGCGGCGTTCCGGCAATGCTTCCACCCCCGGCCTGTCGCGCTGTCGGACAGTTTTGCAAGCTTGGGCGGCGACTCGCTCCGCCATGTTGAATTGTCGATGGATCTTGAGCGCTTGCTGGGATCGGTGCCGCGGAACTGGGAACAGATGCGGTTGTCGGATCTGGCGGGCCAGCAGCGCGCCACGCGGAAAAGCGGCCTGATCGGGACCGACCTCGTGATCCGGGCGCTGGCGATCCTTGCGGTGGTCCTTCAGCACCAGACGCTTTGGCCGGTCTATGGCGGCTCGGCGGCGATGGTGATCCTGATCGGCTACAGCTTGGGGCGGTTCCAGCGCCAGATCCTCGCCTCGGGCGATCTGGCGGGGCTGTTCCGACCGCTGATCAAGGTTCTGGCGCCCTATTACCTGATCCTTCTGGCCTATGCGGTGGAATGGGGCAGGGTGCCCTGGCTTTCGGTTTTCCTTGTTGGAAACTTCGGCGCGGGCGATCCGGTGAACCAGGACATGCTGCCCTACCTTTACTGGTTCGTCGAGGCTTACGCGCAGATGCTTCTGGTCTTCGCGGCGTTGGCGCTGGCGAAGCCGGCCCGGCGCTGGATCGCCGTCGATCCCTTTCGTTTCGGGCTCGTGCTTCTGGTCGGGGCCTGCCTTGCGCGGCAATGGGGACCGGAGCTTTGGCCCCTGGGCGGGCGGCAGATCTTCACGCTGCCATGGGTATTCCATCTTTGCGCCTTCGGCTGGTGCATCGCGACTGCCGACAGCCTGCGGCGGCGGCTGATCGTGCTGGCGGCGGCGGCGCTGGTCATGCCCTGGGTGGCTTGGGCAGGTGGCAACTGGTTCGGAGCCTGGATCAAGTATGCCGCCCAATTCGCTGTCATTGCGGCACTTTTGTTCCTGCCGCAGATCCGGCTGCCCGTCTGGATCAGCCCCGGAGTGTTGATGGTCGCGCGGGCGAGTTTCCTGATCTACCTGCTTCACCGTTTCGTGCCGGAAATCTTGCTGCTTCCCATGACGGACCGGCTGCCGCAGGGTCTTTTGGACGCCGTCGCAATCACAGGCGGCATCGGGCTTGGGATACTGGCCTGCGGGCTGCAACGCGGCCTTATGCGGCTAAGGCCGCTTGTCTGGCGTCCTGCCACACCCACGCCCGATAGCGCGCTCTGACGATTACCCAGCGGCGGTCGATCCGAACAGCACCTGATCAGGGATTTCCTGCCGCGCGATCAGCAGGCTGCAATCCAGCCCGTCGCTCAGCGCGGCGGTGACAGATCCGTGCAGCCAGCGCGCCATGACGCCCTGCTTCAGGTGGCCGACCACCACCAGATCGGCGCCGATATCATTTGCAACGGCCACGATGCGTTCCGCCGGGTGGCCGGTTTCCAGCCGCGCTTCGGGTGTCAGGCCCATGCGTTTCAACCGCGCGACCCCTTCGTCAAGGATGGCCTGATAGTTCACTTCTTCCTGAAGCGGCAGGTAGCCCGCGACCGGGTCCACCGCCATCGACAGGCCCGCCGCCGGATCGACGACCGCCAGCAGAACCACGCGCCCCGCGCCGCAAAGCTGCGCCATCCGCGCCCCTTCGCGAAGGGCAAGCCTGCCCTCCTGGGTTCCGTCATAGGCAAGCAGGATCGTGGTGTACATGATGGCCTCCGATTGGCAGTTGCTGTTGCGATCACGCCTGAAGACACCCGAAAGGATAGGCCTGGATCGGGAGTCTGGCAATTGCACAACGATGTGCGGCGCGGGTCGGGTCCGCGGTTTTTCAGTCGGTCGCCGAACGAATTCCGTCACAGAAGGTTCTTGGAAATTCTGTCGCCGGTTTACAAAGCCAACCTATCCAGAGCCGAACGAAATCAGTCGGATAGTCGGCATCGCCGGCGTTCCGTCCATTACTTTTTTCAGCGCCCTCCCGACGGTAGCTGGATAAGCGGGACGACATGGCCGGAACCACCAGTCACACGCCACCCAGCGGGAAAGAGCCCCCGGTCCTGACGATCCGTAACCTCCATGTCGGGTTTTCCGGCGCGCCGGCGGTCCAGGATCTGAGCCTGGTCGTCCATCGCGGCGAAACCCTTGGCGTCGTGGGGGAGTCGGGGTCGGGGAAGTCGGTGACTTTTCTGGCGGCGATGCGTTTGCTGCCGCCCAAGGCTTCGGTGACGGGCCGGATCACGCTGGGCGCGGACAACCTGCTTCAGCTTCCCGAACGCCGCATGACCCGCATCCGTGGCGGGCGGATCGGCCTGATCCCGCAGGATCCGGGCGCCGCGCTCAATCCGATGATGCGGGTAGGGCGGCAGATCTGCGAAACCCTCTGGCTTCATCAGGGGCTTGGCGGGTCTGGGGCGCGGGCCGAGGCGCGGCGGCTTCTGGATCAGGTGGGCATCCCCAACGCGGCGGCGCGGATCGACCGCTATCCTTTCGAGTTTTCGGGCGGCCAGAAACAGCGGATCATGATCGCGCTCGCGCTGGCGGGCAAACCCGATCTGCTGGTCGCGGACGAACCGACCACCGCCCTTGACGTGACGATCCAGGCGCAGATTCTTGAACTGTTGGTCGAAGTGCAGCGCGACACCGGCATGGCGATGGTGCTGATCAGTCATGATCTGGGCGTGATCTCGCAGACCTGTCAGCGGGTTGCGGTGATGTATGCGGGCCGGATCGTCGAGGAATCGACGGCTTCGGCCCTGTTTCACGATCCGGCGCATCCCTATACCCGCGGGCTCTTGCGGTCCTTGCCCGAACTTTCAGGCCCGCGCCGCCGGCTGAGCGCGATCCCGGGCATGGTCCCCAATCCTCGCGACCTGCCCAGCGGCTGCGCCTTTGCTCCGCGCTGCGAACTGGTGCGCGAAGGCTGCCATGACCTGCGACCGGGTCTTGCGCCGATCGGCGGCACCCGGCGGGTCGCTTGCAAGCCGGTCGAGGACGCCCGCAACCGCCCACTGTTGCCCAGCACCCAGCATCCGGCAGAGGCCACGGCATGACCGGCCCGCTGCTGCTTGAGGCGCGGGGGATCAGCCGCCATTACCCGATGGGGCGGTCGCTATTCGGCACCCCGCCGCGTGTGACGGCGGTCGAGGATGTGACGATCACGCTCAGGAAGGGTGAAACCCTGGGGATCGTCGGCGAATCCGGTTCGGGGAAGTCGACGACGGGGCGAATGCTTCTGGGGATCGAACCGCCCGATACCGGCGACGTGCGCTTTGCCAGGGCCGCGATGCCCGCGCGGGGCAGCTTTGCCTGGCGGGCGATGCGCCCGCGGCTGCAGATGATCTTCCAGGACCCGCTGGCGGCGCTGGATCCGCGGTTGACGATCCTGTCGCAGATCCGCGAGCCGCTTGACATCCACATCCCCCACGACGGCGCGGCGAACGCCGTCCGCGTGGCCGAGGTGATGGAGGCGGTGGGCCTTTCGGCCGAGATCGGCAGCCGCTATCCGCATGAATTGTCGGGCGGCCAGAGGCAGCGCGCGGTGCTGGCGCGGGCGCTGGCCACGCGGCCCGACCTGCTGGTCTGCGATGAGCCGGTCAGCGCGCTCGACGTCTCGATCCAGGCGCAGGTGATGAACCTGCTGGCCGATGTGCAGGAAAAGATACGGCTGGCGATGGTCTTCATCAGCCATGACCTGCGGGTGGTGCGACAGGTAAGCCACCGTGTTGCCGTCATGTATCTGGGCCGCATCGTCGAGGAAGGCGAAACCGACGCGATCTTCGCGGCGCCCGCGCATCCCTATACCCAGGCGCTGGTTTCCGCGGCGCCGGTGCCGGGCGTTCCGGCGGGGGGGCGCATGGTATTGCAGGGGGAAACCCCCGATCCGGCGCAAAGGCCCAAGGGCTGCGTCTTTCACCCGCGCTGCCCCGTGGCTGCCGATCTGTGCCGAAAGGCGGTGCCGGAACTGCTTTCCACCGGTGCCGGACGCCGCACCGCCTGCCACAGGGTTCCGGCACATGGCGCGGCAAGCGCGGGTGTCAGGGAACTGGAGGCTGCCTCGTGACCTCGTCCGCGTTTCTGGCCATCGGCCTTCGTATCTTGCGTGCGGTGTTCACGCTGCTTCTTTGCGTGACGCTTGTCTTCGTCGTCCTCAGGATGGCGGGCGATCCGGCGGAACAGCTTCTGCCCGCCGAGACACCGCCCGATGTGCGCGAAACCTACCGCGAACGCTGGGGGCTCGATCAACCGCTGGCCGTCCAGTACCTGCGCTATATCGGCAATCTGGCGCAGGGCGATCTGGGGGTTTCCTTTTCAAGCGACCAGCCGGTCGGCGCGCTGGTGGCCGAAACCTTGCCGCGCACCCTGACGCTGGGCCTTTCGGCGCTGCTGCTTGCCACGGTTCTGGGGCTGACGCTCGGGGTCACGGCGGCGATCCGGCGCGGGACGGGCGCCGACCGCGGGCTGATGGCGATTGCGGTCCTGGGCTATTCGATGCCGGTCTTCTTTCTTGGCATCCTTCTGATCCTGCTTTTCGCACTGAAACTCAGGGTGCTGCCGTCTTCCGGGTCATCGACGCTTAGACACCTGATCCTGCCGACGCTGACGCTGGCCCTGCCGCTGACCGGCCGCGTCCCGCGCTTTGCGCGGACCGCCACGCTTGAGGTGCTGGGCCGTCCCTTCATCCGCGGCGCCCGCGCCAAGGGTGTGGGGGGGTTGGGTGTCATCCTGCGCCATGCGCTTCCGAATGCCACGGTTCCCTTGCTCATGTTCTTCGGGATCGAGATCGGGCTGACCGTGTCGGGCGCGGTCGTGACCGAGACGATCTTTGCCTGGCCCGGCCTGGGGCGCTTGCTGGTGGATTCGGTGTCACGGCGCGACTTGCCGGTGGTGCAGGCGGTGATCCTTCTGGTGACGCTCATCATCGTGCTGTCGAACCTGCTGGTCGACATCCTTCATGCGGTCATCGACCCCAAAGTCAGCATGGTCCGCGCGCTGGGGGGCGGGTCATGAGCCTTTCGTCCGTCACAACCCGCAGCCGGTCGGCCATCCCGCCGCTGATCCTTCTTTGCATCGCCTGGCTTGGGGCGACGCTTCTGGTGGCCGTCATGGCCGATCTGATCGCGCCCGCGCATTTCACCGCGCAGGACCTGGGCGCGCGATTCCGAAAGCCCGTCTTCATGGGCGGGGACTGGGATTACCCGCTGGGCACCGATCATCTGGGCCGCGACATCCTCAGCCGGATCATCTATGCGCTCCGCGCCTCGATGGTGATCGCGGTGCTGGGCACGGCGCTTGGCGCGGTAATGGGGACGCTGATCGGCCTTCTGGCGGGCCGCCTGCGCGGGGTCTTCGACGTCTTCGCGATGATGCTGACCGATGTGCAGACGGCGCTTCCGTCGCTGTTCATCGCCATCGCCTTCCTTGCCTTCTTCGGCAACAACATCGTTCTTTTCGTCATTCTCGTAAGTCTTGAAGGATGGGAACGCTACGCCCGTCTGGCCCGCGGTCTGGTGATTTCCGAACAGAATGCCGATTACATCCTCGCGGCCGAAACGCTGGGCGCCGGGCCGGGGCGGCTGATCTTCCGTCACCTCTTGCCCAACATCGGCGCGGCGCTGGTGGTTCAAGCGACGCTGAACTTCCCGGCGACCATCCTTCTGGAAACGTCGCTGTCGTTCCTGGGCCTTGGCATCCAGCCGCCGAACACGTCGCTGGGCCTGATGCTGGGCGAGGGGCAGCGCTATCAGCTGAACGCCTGGTGGATCGCGGTGTTGCCGGGGGCGGTGATCTTCCTGACCACGCTGTCGGTCAGCCTGTTCGGCGACTGGCTGCGTGACCGGCTCGACCGCACGGTGGACATTTGATGCCGGGGATCTGGATCCAGCCTGCAAGGCTTCCGCTGATCGGCGGGCATCGCGGCGCAAGCGCGGTCGCGGCGGAAAACGGCGCCGAGGCCATTGCCGCTGCCATCGCGGCAGGGGCTGATTTCGTCGAGATCGATGTGCGTCTTACCGCGGATGGCGTGCCGGTGGCGATGCACGACGCCGACCTCGCGCGAATGGCCGGCGATCCGCGACGCGTGGCCGACCTGCTCCTGTCCGAGGCGCGGGGGCTTTGGCCAAGCATGCTGACGATCCCAGAGGCCATTGCGCTTGTCCAAGGCCGCGCGGGGCTGCTTCTGGACGTCAAGCTCTTGGATAAGGACGATCTTCACGCTTTGGCACGGACGCTTGCGCCTTTTGCCGGGTCGTCGGTCGCGCTGGGGCTCAGAACGCTTGACGCCGTCTTGGCGCTGGACGGGCAATTGCCGGAATGCCCGCGTCTGGGACTGTTCCGCGATCCCGCGGATTACCCCGCGTTTGCGCTTCAAGGCGGCACCTGGGCGCGGCTTTGGCAGGCGGATGCCACGCCGGACGCCATCGCCCGGCTTCGCGATCATGGCCTCAGGGTCATCGTGATGACCGGCGATCCGACCCCTGATGGCGTCGGAGAGATCGGGGATGAGGATCTGGCCGACCTCATCGCCCGCGCCCCCGATGCCCTGATGCTGAACGATCCGGCCCGGGCGGTCGCCCTGCGCCAAAGCCACGCCGATTCCAACCATTCCCTCGTCAAACGGAGCATATCATGACGATGATCTCTCGCCGCCGCCTCTTGCAGGGCGTCGCGGTCCTGCCGCTGGCGCTCAGCGCGCTGCCCGCCTTCGCCGCCGGCGAACGCCCGATGTTCACGGTGGCCGTCGCAGCGCTGCCCGCGACGCTGGAACCGGCGCGCGAACTGTCGAACGTCGGCACCCGCGTCACCTATTCGATCTTCGACACGCTGATCCGCCGCGATTTCCTGGGCAGCCCCGATGGCGGCGGTTCGGAACTGAAGCCGCATCTGGCGACCAAGTGGGAACGCGTCAGCCCGACCGAGCTGGTCGTGACCCTGCGCGAAGGTGTCAAGTTCCACAACGGCGACGAACTGACCTCGGACGACGTGGCCTATACTTTCCGCGACGGCCGCCTTTACGGCAAGGAACCGCAGATCCCCGGCGGCAAACCCTATTTCGGCATCCTTGCGGGCTGTGAACCAGTCGACAAGTACACCGTCCGCTTCACCACCCGCGTGCCCGATGTGCTGCTGGAACAACGGCTTGCCTCATGGTGCGCCTGGATCGTGAACAAACGCGCCTATGAAGAAATGGGCTTCGAGGCCTTCTCGCAGAAACCCGTCGGCACTGGCCCCTACAAGGTCGTTTCGCATTCCGAAAGCGACGCCACCATTCTTGAGGCGCATGACGACTACTTCCTTGGCCAGCCGACGGCCAAGGGCGTTGCCTTCCGCGCCATCCCGGAACTGGCGGCCCGCGTCGCCGGTCTGGTCTCGGGCGAATTCGACCTGATCACCAATATCCCGCCCGATCAGGTCGCCGTGATCGAAGCCTATGACGACATCGACATCCGTTCGGTTGTGCTGGCCAACAGCCATGTGCTGGTGTTCGACAACCACGATCCGGTTCTGGCCGACCGCCGCATCCGTCAGGCCCTGTCCTACGCCATCGACCGCCAGAAACTGGTCGACACCCTCTGGCTGGGCAAGGCGCAGGTTCCGGCAAGCCACAATTACCCGGAATACGGCCAGATGTTCGTCGAGGACCGCAGCCTGCCGTTCGAGCCGGAAAAGGCCAAGGCCCTGCTGGCCGAAGCCGGTTACGCCGGTCAGCCGATCGTCTACCGCACGCAGCCGGCCTATTACACCAATGCGCTGGAAGCCGCGCAGGTGATGATCGAGATGTGGAAGGCCGTCGGCATCAACGCCGAACTCCAGGTCGTCGAGACTTCGGCCCAGATGCGCGAGGAAGGCAAATCGCAGATCTCGAACTGGTCGAACTCCACCCGTCTGCCCGATCCGCTGGGCGCGCTCTGGGTGGCCTGGGGTCCGGGCGGCGAGATGCAGTCGAAGGACATCTGGGCGCCGGCCTCGCGCGAGGCGTTCAACACCGCCGGCAAGGCGCTGGAGGCTGAAACCGATCCGGCCAAGCGCAAGGACCTGTTCGCAACCATGCTGGACGAATGGGAAAAGGAAGCGCCCGGCACGATCCTTTATCAGCCGTTCGAAGCCTATGCGATCAAGAAGTCCATCGCCTGGCGTCCGACGACCTTCTACTTCATGGACCTGCGCCCGGACAACCTGTCCTTCGGTCAAGCCTGAGCACAAGATGCCGGCTGGTTCGCCCGAGGTGCTGGATATCGTGCAGGTGTCGGACACGCACCTGTCGGAAAGCCACGCCTGGTTCACGGCGAACTGGCCGGTGTTTCTAAGTGACATGCGCGCGGGGCCGCCGGACCTGATCGTCAACTCGGGCGATCTGTCGTTCAACGGCCCTGCGAACCCCGCGGACCTGGCCTTCGTGCGGGCGGCGCATGATGCGCTGCCGGTGCGCTGGCGGCCATCGCGGGGAACCATGATATGGGCGAGGCGCCCGCCGCCGCGCGCCTTGACCAGCCCGTGACCGATGCGCGGCTTGCGGCCTGGCGGCAGCATGTCGGGCCGTCGTGGTGGTGCCACGATCTGGACCGGGGCGGGGCGCGCCTGCGCCTGATCGGGCTCGATAGCGCGCTCATGGGTTCGGCCCATCCTGACGAGGCGTTGCAGGCGGCGTTCCTGGATGAGGCGCTTGCCGCCCGCGACGGGCGCCCGGTGCTTTTGTTCCTGCACCTGCCGCCGTTCCTCGATGACCCGGACGACCCCCGGATCACCACCCATTGCCTGATGCCCGAGCCGCGCCACTGGCTGCTGGATCGGTGCCGGTCGGGCGGTGTGGCGGCGATCGCGGCCGGGCATATCCACCGCCATACCGTATCAGACTGGCAGGGCATCCCCATCGTCACCGCGCCCGCCACCGCTTTCGTCAACGTGCCCGCCGATCCGCCCGCCAGCATGTTGCCGCTGCGCACCGGCTATCTGCGCTGGCGGTTCGATGGCGAAACGCTCGGCCATCAGGTCATCCGGCCCCGCCTGTTCCTGTCCACCGACGCCAGCAACTAGACCGAGGCCGCCCGCACCACAACCACGCTTCCGCCGCGCCCGCTTGCGGCGCCCCTGTTCTGAGGACCAAGACAATGACCCACCCGATGGCCGTGATCGTGATCTGCGACGGCAACCGCCCGGATTTCATCAGCGACGAAACCACCCCAACGATGGCCGCCCTGCGCCGTGCCGGCACCTTCCACGCCGCCCATCGCGGGATCTTCCCTTCCGCCACCCGCGCTTCCTCGGCCTCGATCTCGACGGGCTGCTTTCCGGTGTCGCACGGGCTGCGCGGCAATGCGGTGGCGATCCCGGCTGACGGCGGATTTGAATATCATGACGCGGGCAAGCCCGAATTCTTCCAGAGCTTCCGCGACATCTACGGCCGGATGCTGTCGCGCCCGGCGCTGGCCGAACGGGTCAGCGATCTGGGCGCGGCGGTGATCGCCTCGAACGTCTCGCCGGGGGCGGCGTTCTTTCATGACAGCTACAGCCATGCCCACATGTTCCACCGCCACGAAAGCTACGCGCCGGGGCGCCTGTCCCGTCCGGCGTTGCCCGCCGTGCCGGGCCATGACGGCGACCGCGTGGTCACCGAGGCCTTCATCGAGGCGCTGATGACCCGCCGCCCGCCGGTCGCGACGCTCTGGCTGTCAGAGCCGGACGTGTCGATGCATGCCGCACCCTTGGGGTCGGACCTCCATCTGCAGGCGCTGGCCAAGGCCGACAGCCTGGTGGCCCGCGTGGCCGAGGCGGTCGAGCGGCTGCGCGACGAAGGCCACGAGGTGCTGTTGATGCTCGGCTCGGACCACGGGCATGAATCGGTGACCGAGGTGATCCCGGTCGAACGCCGCCTGTTCGAGGCCGGGTTCAAGGCCGAGATGGAAAGCCCCGAACTGATGGTCGTGCCGCAGGGGTCGTCGGCCTTCATCCACTTCGCCGCCGGGGCGCTGGACCGCAAAGCCGAGGCCGTCGATTTCCTTCGTGGCCAGTCTTGGGTCGAAGAGGTCTTCCTTGGGGAAGACCTGCCGAAACTGGGCCAGATCCCCGGCGAGGACGTGATCGCCATCGACATGGCGAAGACCGAAGGCCGCAATATCAACGGCGTGCCGGGGCTATCCGCGATGGCCACCCGCTATTCCGAAGATGAGGACGACATCCGCACCCATTGCGGGATGCATGGCGGACGCGGTTACTACGAAACACGCCCGGTCCTGATCGCGGTGGGCAGCGCCTTTGACGCAGGCGCGACGCGGGACGAGGAAAGCTCGATCACTGACCTCGCGCCGACGGTGCTCCGCCACCTTGACCTTCCGGCCGAGGGGATGGATGGACGTGCCCTGCAAAGAGCGAACTGAGGGGGCGCCCGGATGGCTTCGATCATCTTCGATCTGGACGGCACGCTGATCGACAGCGCGCCGGACCTTCATGCGGCGGTGAACCGGACGCTTGCCGACGAAGGCGCGCCGCCCCTTGATCTGGCCCTGGTGCGCAGTTTCATCGGCAATGGCGTGCCGGTGCTGATCGAACGGGTGATGGCCGCACGGGGCGAACCCGAGGATGCGGCGCGCCACGCGGCGCTGCTGGCGCGCTTCATGGCGCATTACACCCGCGCCTCGGCCGATCTGACGCGGCTTTTCGACATGGTGCCAGAGGCGCTTGACCGGCTGCGGGGGCAGGGCCATCGCCTTGGCATCTGCACCAACAAGCCGGTCGAACCCACGCGGGTGATCCTTTCGGCCTTTGGCCTGGCGGAAACCTTCCAGGCCGTGATCGGCGGCGACAGCTTGCCGCTGCGCAAACCCGATCCGGCGCCGCTTCTTGCCGCCGCCGAGGCGCTGGGGCAGGGGCCGGCGATCTATGTCGGTGACAGCGAAGTCGACGCCGAAACCGCCGCCCGGGCCGACATGCCGCTGGTGCTGTTCACCCGCGGCTACCGCAAGGCCGCGGTCGAGGATCTGCCGCATGCCCAGAGCTTCGACGATTTCGCCGCCCTGCCGGGGATCGTGGCCACTCTGCTGGCCCGCTGACGGTCACACCTTGCCGATGGTGCCGATGAAGCGCGAAAACAGCTCGCCCTGCGAGCTGATCCGAAGCTTCGCGTAGATGTTGCGGCGGTGGATGCGGACCGTTCCGGGCGAAATGCCCAAGGCCCGTCCCACCGCCTCGGCCGAATGGCCCTTGAGGGTATACTCCACCACCTCGCGTTCGCGCGGGGTCAGCACGCCTTCGCCGAAACTGTGGAACGACCGTTCGATCTGGCCCTCCATCGCCGCCTTGCCCTTGCCGTTCGAGGCGTCGGTGAAACGCGCCCCCAGATCGGCCCAATGCCGCCGGCCCACCGCAAGCACCACCGGCGCCATCGCCTGCAGCGCCCGCATCTCGCGCCCCGCGAAAGGCCGGTCGGTGCGCATCAGCGACAGGACCACGACCGAATCATCACCCACGTCGATCAGGAAACCGATCTCTTCCGCCAATCCCGTCTGGATGTAGTAGTTGCGGAAATACTCGCCCTGGTAGAATCGATCGGGCGCAATTTCCCGCATCCGGTAAAGGCCCGGAGCCTGCCCACCGACCGATGACAGATAGAGCGGGTCCAGAAGATAGGGGCCCTCCTGGTAATCCGTCACAAAGACCTTCCGCCGATCTTCCGGGAAATCGTCGTAAAGATCCAGCGGCCGGGACGCGCCGCGATAGCCAAAAACAACGGTGTAGCTGTAAGGCGCGACCTCGCGCAGAAGCGTCGAAAGGCACGGCGGAAAATCCGGCGTACCGATAGCCGCGATCACCTCGGCAATCCGCTGGAGCGTCAGGTCTTTATGCTGCATCCCGATCTCCTCTGACCGAATATGCTATTTGTGATATATACAGCGAAATCGGCTATTCATACGCTTTCGTGCAAATACAAGCATATGACACGGCCACATGGAAACCCCCCAGACACACCCGATTGCCGAGCTACGCGACGCCTCCAAGCACTATGGTGCCGTGGTCGCCGCCGAGGGGATGAACCTTGCGATCCGACGCGGGGAATTTCTGTCGTTCCTCGGGCCATCGGGCTGCGGAAAGACCACGGCGCTTCGGATGCTGGCCGGGTTCGAGACGCCGACGCGGGGCGATGTGCTGCTGGATGGACAGCGCGTGAACGACCTGCCTCCGCACCGCCGCCCGGTGAACATGGTCTTCCAGCACTACGCGCTGTTTCCGCACATGACGGTGGCGGACAACATCGCCTACGGCCTGCGCCAGCGCCGCCCGCGCCCGCCAGACCCCGAGGTTTCCGCCGCCGTCGAACGCGCGCTGGAAACGGTCCGCCTGCCGGGCTATGGCCCGCGCCGGATCTGGGAAATGTCGGGCGGACAGCAACAGCGCGTGGCGCTTGCCCGGGCGCTGATCAACCAGCCGAAGCTGCTGCTTCTGGACGAACCGATGGCGGCTTTGGACAAGAACCTGCGCCGCGACATGCAGATCGAACTGCAAAGCCTGCAACGCAGCCTTGGCATCACCTTCATCCTTGTCACCCACGACCAGGAAGAGGCGCTGTCGATGTCGGACCGCATCTGCATCATGCGTGGTGGCAAGATCGTGCAGATCGGCAGCCCGCGCGACCTTTATGATCGGCCCATCAACCGCTATGTCGCGGACTTCGTTGGAAAATCGAACGTCTTCGATGGCCGCGTCCAGCGGAACGGCGCGGGTGCCGCGGCCCTGACGGCGGCGGGCGGGGTCCGGTTTTCAGGGGCCTTGTCCTGCGACGACCTGGGCGATGGCGCGGCGGCGACCGCTTCGCTTCGGCCCGAAGACATCGCGCTGCGCCACCGTTCCGCTCTGACGGCGGGCGAAACCGAGGTGCCGGTGCGGATCGAGACGCGGATCTTCCTTGGCGAACACACCGAATACCTGGTGTCGCACCCCGACCTCGGGTCGTTCCTGATCCTCGTTTCGCGCCAGGCCGAGGCGGCAGAGGGCGGCTTTGGCCCCGGCGACACCGGCCATGCCGCCTGGCGCGATGGCGCGGCGCGCATCCTGGAAGGCAATTGAAAAACAGACCACGACCAACACAACAGGGAGACTGACCATGACCGACCGCAAGGACACGATCACCAGGAAGGAGTTCCTGGCTGAACTGGAACGCTACCGGAAGGGGTCGGTCACGCGCCGGCACTTCCTGGGGGTGACGGGGCTTGGGCTGGCGACCACCGTGCTGGGCGCGGGGCTCGGGCTGCGGCCCCGGTCATCCTGGGCGCAGACGAACATCGGCGACCGGGTCGTTCTGGCAAGCTGGCCGAACTACCATGATCCGGCCAACTTCGAGGCCTTCCAGGCCGCCACCGGCGCGGCGGTCGACCTGAACGTCTTCGGATCGAACGAGGAAATGCTGGCCAAGCTTCAGGCCGGCGGTTCGGGCTGGGATGTGATTGTTCCGACCAACTACACGATCTCGACCTATGTCTCCGAGGGCCTGATCCAGCCGCTCGACCTGGCGCGGATCCCGAACTACGACCTGGCCAGCTTCGATCAGCGCTTCGCCGAACCGGGGACCATCGACGGCAAGGTCTATGCCGTGTCGCGCAACTGGGGCACGACGGGCTTTGCCGTAAACACCTCGATGCTGAACGGCGCGCCGAAACCGACCAGCTGGAAAGAGTTCTGGGACATGACGATGGGGCCCTTCTCGGGCCGGACCATGGTGCATGACTATCAGCTGACGACGATCGGCAACGCGCTGAAATACTACGGCTATTCCTTCAACTCGGTCGATCCGAAGGAACTGGCCGATGCCGAAAAGCTGCTCTTGCAGGCCAAGCCGCATCTCTTTGCCATCAATTCGGACTACCAGCCCTCGATGCGGTCCGGCGATGCCTGGATGACCGTCTGCTGGACCGGCGATGCCAAGCAGATGCGCAATGACATGCCCGAGATCGAATATGTGCTGGGCAAGGAAGGCGGCGAACTCTGGAGCGACTTCCTTGCCATTACCAAGGAGGCGCCGCACACCGACGCGGCCTATGCGCTGCTGAACTTCCTTCTCGACCCGACGGTGAACGTGAAAGAGGTGCTGTTCCACGGCTATCCGGTGGCCGACAAGCGGGTGATGGCGCTGCTGCCGCCCGAGATCCTGAACGATCCGATCATGTTCCCCGCCGCCGAACTGCTGGAGCCGCTGGAATTCGGCGCGGCGGTGACGTTGACCGATCCGGGCCGGGCCGAGCTGATGGCGCGGTTCAAGTCGGCCTGAGGGGACATGCGAGGATGACGATGCGGCCGCAGTATCGCACAGCCCTGTTCCTTCTGCCCGCCGGGGCGTGGTTCCTGGCCATGCTGCTGCTGCCGCTGATCGTCGTCCTTGTCTTCAGCTTCGGAGAACGGGGGCCGGCCGGCGGCTATGCCCCCGCCTTCACCTTCGACAACTACCTCAACCTCGGCACCCGCTGGGCGGCGTTCAAGAACACGCTGACGCTGGCACCGATCGGGACGCTGGCCTGCCTTGTCATCGCCTATCCGCTGGCCTGGTTCCTGGCGATGCGGGCCGATGCGCGCTGGCGGACGCTGCTTCTGGTGCTGGTGATCGTGCCCTTCTGGACCTCGATCCTGATCCGCAGTTACGCCTGGATCTACCTCTTGGGCGGGCAGGGGATACCGGCGCTGCTGAACAGCCTCGGTCTTGGCAATCCGCGGCTGATCAACACGCCTTTCGCGGTGCTGGCAGGCATCGTCTACGGCTATCTGCCGCTGATGGTCTTTCCGATCTATGTGAGCCTTGAACGCCTGGACAAGCGGCTTCTGGAGGCCGCCGACGATCTTGGCAGCCCGCCGATGCGACGCTTCCTGCAGATCGCGCTGCCGCTGTCGATGCCGGGGGTCGCCACGGGCTGCATGCTGGTCTTCATCCTCTTGATGGGGGAATTCCTGATCCCGGCAATGCTGGGCGGCGGCAAGGTGTTCTTCGTGGGCAACGCGCTGGTGGACCTGTTCCTGCAATCGCGGAACTGGGCCTTCGGCTCGGCGGTGGCGGCGGCGCTGGTCCTGATCATGCTGATCACCGTCACCGCCTACATGCGTTTCACCCGCCGCTGGGCAGGCGGGCGCGACGACGTCGCCCTGATGTAGGAGAAAGCGATGCGCCTTTACGCCCTGGCTGTCTATCTGTTCCTGTACATCCCCATCGGGGTGATCGCGCTTTTCGCCTTCAACGCCGGCAGGCACGCCTCGCAGTTCCAGGGCTTTTCGACGCAATGGTTCGGCAAGGCGCTGTCGAATCCCTTCGTGATGGAGGCCTTCCGCACCAGCCTGACCGTTGCCGTGGCCTCGGCCATCCTGGCCACCATCTGCGGCACCATGGCGGCGCTGGCGCTGCAATCGGTTGGCGGGCGGCTGCGCGCGGCCTTCGATGCGCTGATCTATGTGGCGGTCATGGTGCCGGGGATCGTGATCGGCATCGCCACCCTGATCGCGCTGGTCACGGTGTTCGACTGGTTGAACCCGGTCCTTGCCGCGCTCTGGCCGCTGGCGGGACCGGCGCCGAAGTTCACGCTGGGGTTCGGATCGCTGATCCTTGCGCATGGGCTTTTCGCGATGGCGCTGGTCATCATCATCGTCCGCGCCCGGATCGCGGGCATGGACCGCAGCCTGATCGAGGCCTCGGCCGACCTTGGCGCGACGCCCTGGGGCACCTTCCGGCAGGTGACGCTGCCGCAGATCTTCCCCGGCATCCTTGCGGGTTTCCTTCTGTCCTTCACCTTCAGCTTTGACGATTTCATCGTCGCCTTCTTCGTCGCCGGATCGAAGACCACGCTGCCGATCTATGTCTTCTCGTCGATCCGCCGGGGCGTCACGCCAGAGATCAACGCCATCGGCACGATGGTGCTGGGGGTTTCGCTGATGATCCTGATTTTCGCGCAGGCGCTCTTGCAGCGCGGCCGCCGACCGGCTTGATGGGGGAACCGACATGATCCTGAAAGATCGCGTGGCCTTCGTCACTGGCGCCGGTTCGGGCATTGGCCGGGCCGGGGCGCTGGCCATGGCCCGCGAAGGGGCGCGGGTCGTCGTCACCGACCTTGACGCCGGACGGGCGGCGGCGGTCGCGGCCAAGGCCGTGGCGGCAGGGGGCAGGGCCGAGGCGCTGGCGCTGGACGCCAGCGACGACGCGCAGGTCGAAGCCGCGATCGCGGACGTGGCCGCGCGGCACGGGCGGCTCGACATCCTGCATTCGCATGCCGGGCTCCAGATCGCCGGCCCGCTTCTGGGCGTCTCGGTCGACCAGATGGATGCCAGCTGGCGCCTGAACGTCCGCGCGCATTTCGTCGCCGCCCGGGCCGCGATGGCGGTGATGAAGCCCGCCGGGCGCGGTTCGATCCTCATCACCTCGTCGAATTCCGGGGTGCAGTATGACCGCGAAATGATCGCCTATTGCACGACCAAACACGCCGTCATCGCCATGATGCGCCAGATCGCCGTCGATTACGCGCGCTTCGGGGTGCGCTGCAACGCGCTGTGCCCCGGTTTCGTCGACACCGCCTTCAACGCCGGGTTCGAGGCGCAGATGGGCGGGCGCGGCGCGCTAGAGGATTACGTCCGCGATGCGATCCCGATGGGCCGCTGGGGCAGCCCCGAGGAGATCGCGGAAGGAATCGTCTACCTCGCCTCGGACCGGTCCAGCTTCATGACCGGGCATGCGCTGGTGATCGACGGGGCGGAATCGCTTTAGACGGCCGGACGCCTGGACCAGACCAGAAGCGCGACCGTGGCCCAGAACGCGGTCCGAAGTATCATCGCGCCCATCGTGCGGATCTCGTATCCGCCGCCGCGCCAGACGTGCAGAAGGAAGGCCAGGAACACCAACGCCGTCGCCACCGCAAGCGCGACCGACAGGACACCGCCCCAAGACGCGCGAAGCCAGAGGCCGATCCCGGCCAGCACATAGGCAAACCCCGCGAAGAAATTGAACCACAGCACGAAAGGCACCACCCGGCCCATGTCGGCCCCGCCGAAAAGGGCGCGGCCGCCCGACAGGATGGTCAGCGCGCCGAAGATCACCGCGATGACGGCGACGACGGAAATGGCAAGCGGTCTTGTCTGGGTCATGGCAGTCTCCGGGGGCTCAGGCGTCGGCCAGATGGCCGTCGCGCAGGTGGATCAGGCGATCGAAGCGGTCGAAGATCTTTTCGTCATGGGTCACGGTCACGATACAGGCTTCCTGTTCGGTGGCGAGCTTGCGCAGCAGGTCCATCACCAGACCTGCCCGTTTGCTGTCCAGCGCGGCGGTCGGTTCGTCGGCCAGGATGATCCGCGGCCGGTTGGCAAGCGCCCGCGCGATGGCCACGCGCTGCGCCTCGCCCCCGGACAAAAGCGCGGGCTTGGCCGGGGCGCGGTGCCCGACCTCCAGATACTCCAGCAACTCGCGCGCCCGGGCACGGCCCTTGTCGGCGGGCCATCCGGCCAGATCCAGCACCACGGCCACGTTTTCCTCGGCCGTAAGGAAGGGCAGCAGGTTGTGGGACTGGAAGATGAAGCCGATCTTGTCCAGCCGAAGCCGCCGCAGATCGCGACGGAGCCATTTGCCGTCAAAGACCGGCTCGCCATCCAGCACGACCTTGCCCGAGGACGGCGCAAGGATGCAGCCGATGATGTTCAGAAGCGTCGTCTTGCCGGAGCCGGAGGGCCCCAGAAGCGCGATCACCTCTCCGGCGCGGACCGTAAGGTCAACCGACCGCAACGCATCGACGCGGGTCGGGCCTTCGCCGAAGTGCTTGGCAACATCCGTGACCTCGATGAGAACATCCCCGAGCGGCATTCTCAGCTCCCCAGTGCGGTGGCGGGATCGACCTTCAGCGCCGCCCGCACCCCAAGACCCGAGGCCGCGAGGCAGACGACGAAGATGATCCCGGCAAGGACCATCGCGTGAAAGGGCTCAAGCTCCACCCGGCGGGGAAAGTAGTCCTTCACCGTCAGGATCAACGCGAGCCCGATGGCCCAGCCGGTTCCGCCAAGGATCAGCGCCTGCTGGACGATCAGCCCGATGATGGTGCGATCGGGCGCGCCGATAAGCTTCAGCGTGGCGATCTGTTTCAGCTTCTCCATCGTCATCGTGTAGATGATCAGCGCGATGACCACCGCGGAAACCGAAAGCAGGATGCCAAGGAACAGCCCGATCTGGCGGCGGGCCTTGTCGACGACCGACACCAGCAACAACTCTTCCTGTTCGGCTTCGGTCAGGGCGGCAAGGTGTTTCCATTGCCGCACGGTGGCGACCAGCAGACCCACATCGGCCCCCGGTTCCATCCGGGCGATGACGGCGGCGACGGTGGCGCGCTTGACCGGGTCTTCCCCGCGCGCCGCCTGCACCCGCGCCGCGGCGGGATCAAGCGTGGTCTGCACCTTCAGCGCATCCGAAAGCGTGACATAGACCGCCGGATCGCCGCCGGTGTTCGTCGCATCCTCGACCAGTCCAACAACGGTGTAGCGGTCGCGGCCGAGGCGGATGGTATCGCCCACCAGAAGGCCGGTCTTGCGGTCGGCCACCAGTTCGAAATGGCTGCTGGCGATGCCGCGTCCCTCGACGATCTCTTCCGGCCCGCCGGGGCGGCCCAGTTCATACCCGATGGCATAGACCCGAAGCGTTCGGCCGCCGTGACTTCCTTCAATCGTCTGGTAGGTGATCGCCCCCGCCGCCGCAACGCCCGGCATCCGCGCCACCGCGTCACGGGTGTCGGGCGGGACGGACGAGGCTTCGGCGAAGGGGCCCTGGGTTCCGGCCTCGACCACCCAGATATCGGCTGCGGGGGCCTTCACGATTGCCAGTGCCTCTACGACAAGGCCGTTGTAGATGCCGATCATCGCCAGCACGACCGTCATCAGCAGGCCAAGCCCGAAGCAGGTCAGCACGAAGCGGAAGAGCCCGTGCCGGATATCCTTCAGCGCAAGGTTCATGGCGCGGCCGTGATCCGGGCGCGACGGCCTTCGGAGGCGCCTTTCGGCGTCGCGGCGACGATTTCGGCGCCCTCGGGCAAAGCGCCCGTCACTTCGACCCGGCCCCGGTCATCGCGGGCGCCGAAGGTCAGTTCCGCGGCGGCAAGCTTGCCGTCCTTCACCAGCCAGACGCGGCCGTGATGGCCGTCAAAGCCGCTGATCGCCATTTCCGGGACCATCAGCGCGCTGTCGCGGGTGCCGGTGGTGATACGGACCTCGGCCTGTTCGCCCAGATACATCTGCGGCGGGCAGTCGCCACAGGTCAGCCAGATCCGGCGTTCCTCGTTCACGCGGTCGCTTTCAAGACCGATCCGGGCGATCCGGCCCGTGAAGTCGGCCTGCGGCTGGGACCGCAGGCGGATCGTCCCCGATTGACCCAGCGCCAACTGGCCCGCGCGTTCCTCGTCGATATAGGCCTGAATCCAGATCGTTTGCGGATCGACGAGGGTGAAGATCGGTTCACCCGCCTGCACGACGGCGCCAGCCTCGGCATGGCGGGCGATGATGACCGCGTCGTAAGGGGCGGTCAGCCGGTGCTGGGCCAGCAGCGTCTGTTCCAGCCTGAGCGCGGCATCGGCATCGGCGGACTGGGCGCGGATCACCTCGACATCGGCCACCGCCACCGCCAGATCGGCGCGGGCGACGTCGGCGTCGCGCTGCGCTTCCTCGGCGCGCTGGACAGTCGCCACATCCTGCCGGGCCAGATCCTGCTGGCGGCGGTTGGCGGCATCGCGTTCGGCAAGCATGGCGCGGGCGCGTTCGACTGCGGCTTCGGCCTTGGCCACGGCGGCGGTCGCGGCCTTTGCCCCGGCTTCGGCACGGGCGACGCGAGCCTCCTGTTCGGCGGGGTCGAGGGTTGCCAGTTCTTGCCCCTTGGTCACGGCATCGCCTGCATCGACCGAAAGCGTGCGCAGCGCCGCGCCGACCTCGAAGCCCACGCGGCTCAGCACCCGGGCCTCGACCGTGCCAAGGCCGTAGATGCGCAGCGCCACATCGGTTTCGGGGCGCACCACCTGAACGAACAGCGGCCGTTCCGTCAGGATAAAGCCCCCTGCGCCAAGGGCCTGGGCCGCCACCGCTGCATAGATCCAGTACCGCCGCCGCATCGTCACGTCTCCTTCGCGGACAAAAGCCGCAGTTGCACGTCCAGAAGCCGCAGGCCTTCATCGACCAGCGGGAAATCCCGCGCGCCCAAGGTCCAGCGGATCGCCACGCCCTGGATGAGCGAGGTGAGAAGCGCGGCGGCATCGGGCGCCTGCACATCGGCGCGTAAAAGTCCCACCGCCTGTCCCTGCCGTATCTCGTCGATCAGGAGCGCATGGAACGCCACGAGCCGACCCCGGAAGGTGCCGCGCAGCGCCTCGTTTTCGACGTTCAGTTCACGCGAAAACAGCAACATCGGCAGGGCGGGCGTGGCGGCGATCTGGCTGAGCTGCGCGTGAAGCAGCGCCCTGAGGCGCGCCGTGGCGCCGGTGGTTGCGGAAAGCGCCGCCGCCCAGGCAGTGGAAAGCTGGTCCGCGACGTGATCGGCGACCGCCTGCCACATCACGGCCTTGGTGGGAAAGTGCCGGAAAAGCGCCGCCTGCGTCACGCCCACGGTGGCGGCCACGGCGCCGGTCGTCACGCGGTCAGGCCCAATCCGGTCTGCCAGCGCCAGAACGGTGGCGATGATTTCGGCCTTGCGCAGATCGGCGGGCTTTCGCATCGGGGCGACCATCAAGTAAGTTGTCAATCACTTACTTAGGGTGAGCCCACGCCTTGGTCAAGGGGCCTTCAATGCGGCAGCACCTGTTGCAGGAAGGCGCGGGTGCGGTCGCTTTGGGGGGCGGTGAAAAAGACCTCGGGCGGGGCCTGTTCGACGATGCGGCCCCAGTCCATGAAGATCACCCGGTCGGCGACCTGACGGGCAAAGCCCATCTCATGCGTGACGACGACCATGGTCATGCCTTCTTCCGCCAGACCCACCATCACGTCGAGAACCTCTTTCACCATCTCAGGGTCAAGGGCCGAGGTCGGTTCGTCGAAAAGCATCACCTCGGGTTGCATGGCGACGGCGCGGGCGATGGCCACGCGCTGCTGCTGGCCGCCCGAAAGCTGGGCGGGGAATTTTTCCGCCTGTTCGGGGATGCGGACCTTCTTCAGGTAGTGCATCGCGCGGTCCCGCGCCTCGGAGGCCGAGAGCCTTCGCACCAGCCGCAGGGGCAGGGCGCAGTTTTCAAGAACCGTCAGATGCGGAAACAGGTTGAACTGCTGAAACACCATGCCGACGCGGCGGCGCACGGTATCGACCACCGCCGGTTCGCGCGTCAGTTTCACTCCGCCAACCCGGATCTCGCCGCGCTGGAAGCCCTCCAGCGCATTGACGGTGCGGATCAGCGTCGATTTGCCCGACCCCGAGGGACCGCAGATCACCAGCCTTTCGCCCTTGTCCACATGCAGATCGACGTCGAACAGAACCTGAAGCGCGCCATACCATTTGGAAAGCTTGGTGATCTCGATCGCTGCGGCATCGGCCGTGTGGCTGGCTGCGATCTGGGGGGCCGGGATCATCGCGTCACCGCCTTGTTGAAATGTGTCTCGATCCGTTTCTGGATCAGTTCAAGCACGATCGACAAGAGCCAGTAGATGAGCGAGGCGGTAATCATCATCTCGACGTGGCGGAATTCGGTCTGTCCTTGCGTGCGGGCCAGATACATGAGTTCCCAGACGCCGACGACGGACACGAGCGAGCTGTCCTTCAGCATCGAAATGAACTGGTTCCCGGTCGGCGGGATGATGACGCGCATCGACTGGGGCAGGATGATCCGCATCATCACCGAACCGGGCCGCAGTCCCAGGGCGCGCGCGGCCTCCCACTGGCCTTTCGGGATGCTTTCGATCCCGGCGCGGAAGATCTCGGTCATGTAGGCGCCATAACACAGCGACAGCGCCGCGATGCCGGTCGGCACGGCATCGACCACATAGCCCAGCTGCGGCAGGCCAAGGTAGATCATGTAGATCTGCATCAGAAGCGGCAGGCCCCGAAACAGCGAGGTGTAGAAATGCGCGATGCCTTGCGCGATGCCGTTGGACGACAGCTTGGCGATGGCGCCCATCAGGGCAAGGATCGTGGCGATGGTGATGGAAACGGCCGAGATATAAAGCGTCGTCACAAGGCCCTGGGTCAGCAGGAAGCCGATCTTGCGCTGGATGAAGGCGAAGCTCAGGTCGAAGGAATAGAAGAACAGAAGGATCAGGGCCGCAAGCTCGGCCCAGACCAGCCAGACCTGTTGCCGCAGGGGCAGGCGCAGGACGACGAAGATGTTGAAGGCGACGACCGCCGTGACGACAAACGCCGTGATCGGGCCGTGGGTCGTGGATGGCATGCCGGTCGGGATGAGCCCGGCGATCAGCCGCCCGATGGCGCTGTCGCCCGCGTCGAACCACCAGAGCGCGGCGAAAAGCCCGGCAAGCAGCGGCACGAAGACCGCAGGCCGGTTCAGAAGCGGCGGGTAGTCGACGTTGTCGTGGTAGTGCATCGCGCCCCTCAGCCCTTGCGTTCGCGCCAGAAGTCCTGCGCCTGCAACTTCCAGTAGGTCAGTTGCACCGCCGCCATTCCGGCGATGCCTCCCGTCCAGTCAAGCCCGAAGGGCGCGAAGCGCCGCCAGCGGTCGGATTGGCCAAGGATGCCTTCCGCGATGACGCGCCCGCCGATGGCGGTGGTGTTCATGCCGTGGCCACCAAAGGCGGTGCAGTGCCAAAGTCCGGGCTCCACCTGGCCGATCTGCGGCATCAGGTGGCGGGCGTAGGACATGAGGCCGGACCAGACCATCTCGATCCCCAGGCCTTCAAGCTGCGGGTAGGTGGCGGTCATGGTGCGGTGCAGAAGCCGGCCCAGATCGCGTGGTTCGGTCGTGCGGGTGGTGATCTTGCCACCCCAGAGGATGCGGCGCCCGCCATCGACAAGGCGATAGTAGTCGCCCGCGCGGCGGTCGTCGCCGATGGCCGAAGTGGTGTGGATGGCCCGGGCGATCAGGTCGGGGTCTTCGCGTGTGACCATGACATAGGTGGCGATGGGCAGGAAGGCGCGGCCCATCGCGGGCACAAGGCCGGTGGTATAGCCGCCGGTGGTGACGATGACGTGCCGCGCGGTGATGCTGCCTTCGGGCGTGTGGACGACCCGGCCCGCGCCGTCGCGGTCGATCCTTGTCGCGGGCGTCGCCTCATGGATGCGGGCGCCTGCGGCCTCGGCGGCGCGGGCAAGGCCGCGGGCATAGGCCAGCGGGTCGAAATGGAAGGCGTTCCGGTCGTGAAGCGCCTGATGATAGGACGGCGAGGTCACATGCTGGCCAAGCGCGGCGCGGTCCAGATGATCGACCTCATATCCGAAGGTCCTGAGCAGCCAGTCGCGGCGGTCCGCCAGCGCCCGGCCCGGATCATAGCGGACCGCGCCAAGGATGCCGGGCTGCGGGTTGGCCTCGGCGATGCCGAAGCGGCGGATGTTTTCAGCAACCAGCCCCATGCCCTCGATCGACATGCGGTGGAGGTCGATGGCGGCCGCATGCCCGACGCGGGCCGCGATCTTGTCGAAACCCTGCGCATAGCCGGGGCTCACGAAACCGCCGTTGCGCCCCGAGGCGCCCCAGCCCACGCGGTGCTGGTCGACCAGCACCACCTGACGCCCGGCGCGGGCCAGTTCCTCGGCCGCGGTCACACCGGCAAGGCCGCCGCCGATGATGCAGATGTCGGTATCGACCCGGCCTTTCAGGGCGGGCCGGGCGGGCGTGGCGGTCGTCATCTGGCGCTTGTACCAGACATCGGCATAGTCTTCGGGGGCAGGGGCGTTCATTGCGGGCTCTTGAAAAGGGAATGGGACGGCGCGGGGAGGCCCCCCCGCGCCAGAAGCTTTGGCCATGGCTATTTGGAGTAGTCCTTGCCATACCATTTCTCGGTCAGCTTGCCCAAGGTGCCATCCTCGCGCATCGCGGCGATGGTTTCGCCCAGCTTCGCGGTCCATTCCGCGTCGCCCTTGTCCGCGACGACGACCAGCGGTTCGCGGAAAGCGTAATCGCCGGGCAGCGCCTTGATCGGGTAGCCGTTCTTGATCGCGTTCATCACCGTCTGTTCCGGCGCGATCACGGCATCGACGCGCACGCCGTCGCCAAGGCGCAGGTCATCGAAGGGCAGCATGGAATCCGCATAGGTCTTGATCTCGCCGGGTTCGAGCCAATACTCGATCGGCGGAAAGTCGGGCGCGTCGATCGCCAGACGCCGGTTGATGTAATCTTCCGAGGTGGTCGAGGTTTCGACCCCGATGCGCTTGCCGTTCAGTTCTTTCTGGTCTGCCATCTTGCTGTCGGCGTGGACGGCGAAGACATAGGGGCTGTAGTAATAGATCCCCGCGAAATCCAGCACTTCGGCGCGGGGCTTGGTGGGCGTGATCGATCCCACGGCCACATCCCAGCGCCCGCCCCAGTGGCCGCCGGTCATGACGCCCCATTCGGGCGTGTCGAAGGTCGGCTCCACCCCCAGACGCCTGGCGATCTCGGTCGCCACGTCGATGTCGAAACCCACCAGCTTGTTGCTGTCATCAAGGAAGCTTTGCGGAGGCCAGCCGGCGTTGGTGGCAACCTTGAGCTTCCCGGTCGAGGTGACGCGGTCCAGCGTTTCACCGGCAAAAACGGCCGTCGACGCGGCAATCACCACGGCGGCCAAGGCGCCGATCGAAGCAAGTCTCATGGTCTTCTCCCTGTCTGGTTCAGCCTGCACTTCGCGGCAGGTCATTGGCCAAGACGGGCATGCGTTCACGGACCTGTCAACCTCTTGGCGGCGGTTTCGGGCCGGTTCCTTGTCGCAGACTGACCAGATGGTCCAAAATGAAGCCGCCGCGCATCGGGGATGCGCGGCGGGTGGTCATATCAGAAGGTCGAAGGCTTACTTCTGCACATAGGTGAACTTGCCGTCGTCACCCTTCTTCCATTCGTACATGACGTAGTCCGGCTTGGTCACGTCGCCTTTCGCGTCGAAGCTCAGATCGCCGAGAACGGTCTTGAACGGACCCTTGGCCTTCATCGCATCGGCAATCGCCGTGGTGTCGTTCGTGCCCGCTGCCTTGGCGGCGTCGTTCAGGACCTGCATCGCGGCATAAGCATACATGGTGTAGGCTTCCGGTTCGAACCCCGAGGCACGGAATTCTTCCACGAGCTTCGCCGCTTCCGGCTTCAGGCGCGGATCGGGCGCGAAGGTGTTCATGGTGCCTTCAACCGCGTCGCCCGCGATCGAGGCGAGTTCGTTCGACACGATGCCGTCGCCCGACATCAGCTTGGCTTTCAGGCCCTGGTCGGCCATCTGGCGGATGATCAGGCCGGCTTCGGTGTG
>DJWG01000042.1 GCA_002440945.1 Rhodobacteraceae bacterium UBA6236
GGGCAGGGCCATGGCGTCGCCGACGATCCAGTCCAGCCGGTCCGCCATGTTTTCGGCATCCGCGCGTTTGCGCCCTTCGACCAGCATCGATTCCGTCATGTCGAGGACCGTTGCCGTCGATCCCTTGGCGCGCTTGAGGAACCGGAAGGCGATATCCCCGGTGCCGCCCGCCACATCAAGCAGCCGTTGGCCGGGCCGCGGNNGGCGATGTCGCCGGTGCCGCCGGCGACGTCGAGCAGGCGCTGGCCGCCCCGCGGCGCCAGCCAGTCCATCATCGCGTCCTTCCACAGCCGGTGAATGCCCACCGACATCAGGTCGTTCATGATGTCATAGCGGTTGGCGACTCGGGTGAAGACGCCATGCACCATGCCGGCCTTTTCGCCCTCGGCCACGGTCTTGAAGCCGAAGTGGGTCGTGCGGTCTGCCTCGGTATCGCGTTCGGGCTGCGGCGGGGTCTGGGGCGTGGAGTGTGACATGGGGCCTTGCCGTTCCGGTTTGCGCTGCCTTCTTATATGCGGGTGGGGGGCAGAGACAATGCGGCCCAGCCTGCCAAAGCGACGCAATACCCGCAAGGACACCAATGCCCGAGTTACCCGAAGTGGAAACCGTCCGCCGTGGACTGGCCCCGGTGATGGAGGGCGCGCGGATCCGTTCGGCAGATGTGCGCCGCCCCGACCTGCGCTTTCCGCTGCCCGAAGGAATGGCTGCGCGCCTGACCGGCGCGATGGTCGAACGGTTGCGACGGCGGTCGAAATACATCCTGTGCGATCTCTCCTCGGGCGAGACGCTGCTGATCCATCTTGGCATGTCGGGCCGGATGCTGGTGTCGGGCGCTACCGGCCGGGACATGCCGGGGCAGTTCCATCACGATCATCCGGCGCCCGAAAAGCACGACCATGTGGTTTTGGACATGGACAGCGGCGCCCGCGTCACCTTCAACGATGCCCGCCGGTTCGGCTGCATGGATCTTTTCCCCACCGCCGATGAAGGTGCCCATTGGCTGCTTCGCGGTCTGGGGCCGGAGCCGTTCGGCAATGATTTCAACGAAGATTACCTGGCGGGGCGGCTGAAGGGTCGCCGGATGCCGTTGAAGGCCGCGCTTCTGGATCAGCGCATCTTGGCGGGCCTGGGCAATATCTACGTCTGCGAAGTGTTGCACCGTGCGGGGCTGCACCCCGAAACCCCTGCCGGAGGGCTGTCCGCCGCGGCAATTGCAGGGCTTGTCCCGCTGGTCCGCACCGTTCTGGGTGAGGCGATCGAGGCCGGCGGATCGTCCTTGCGCGACTATCGTCAGGCCGATGGGGAACTTGGGTATTTCCAACATGCGTTCCGCGTCTATGATCGCGAAGGTGATCCCTGCACGCGCCCCGGCTGCGGCGGAGTGGTGGAGCGGATCGTCCAGTCGGGCCGATCTTCGTTCTTTTGCCCAGAGTGCCAGCCGCAATGGTCTTGAAATTCTTGGCATCGGCTTGTTGACTTTGGTGCGACTCGGGCCTAGAAGCGCGGCTTCAGATTTACCCGCATCCTGATCGGAAACCGACACATGGCCAATACGCCCCAGTCCGAAAAGCGCGCACGCCAGAACGAGCGTCGTTTCGCCATCAACAAGGCCCGCCGTTCGCGCATCCGCACCTTCCTTCGCAAGGTCGAAGAGGCGCTTGCTTCGGGCAACCAGGAAGCCGCGACCGCCGCTCTGCGCGCCGCTCAGCCGGAACTGGCCCGTGGCGTGACCAAAGGCGTGCTGCACAAGAACACCGTTGCCCGCAAGATGTCGCGCCTTTCGGCGCGCGTCAAATCGCTGGGCGCGATCGCCTGATTTCACCTTTGAAATCAAGACTTTGAAGGGCGTGGCCGCTGGCTGCGCCTTTTTCGTTTTGTGGAACTTTCTGACCGATTGCGGCGCGATTGTGGTTTCTTTGCACAGGCTTTGGATTCGGTCGCGCAAAAGACCCGTCAAGCGCGAAGATAAGTTGCGGCGCCTCTGACGGGCGGGCTAGCGTCTTGATGCGATTCACATCGTCCTGGGGGGACATGTGGCACGGGGGGCCGGGCGAAGCTGCTTTCGTCAGACCGATCCGGGGTGCTGGGCTGCTACCCAAGCATCCATGCCTGTTTTGGTGCGCCAATCTGCTGGGCGCGCCCGAAACGGAAATTAACCGGCGGCGTCTGCGCCGGTGATTTTTGTTGGCTTTGGCCTGGCCCCCACCCGATTCCCTTGCGGATCGGGCCAAGAACGATGGTGTCGCCGCATAGGTGTGGGCGGGATCAACCGCCCCACGCAGGTACGGAAAGACGTGGGCACGGGAATGACCAAAGAAACTTGGGGACAGGTCTGCAATGCACTTCAAAAGACAATCGGGCGGAATAACTACGTTACCTGGATCGAACCGCTCCGCCTGAGCGGCCTTTCGGATGGCATCGCCCATTTCGACGTCCCCACGAACTTCATGCGCGACTGGGTTTCCCGCAACTACGGCGAACAGATCCGCCAGCAGCTGATCCGCCTGGGCGCGGATGTGGACCGGGTGGAATTCACCGTGACGGCGGCGCAACCCGCCGTCGCCCCGGCGGCCGAGCCGAAGCCCGTTCCGATCGAAAAGGTCACGCGCAGTCGCGCCAAGCCCGCCGTCCGCGCCGATGACGCAGAACTTCCCGCCGCGCCGCTGGACGCGCGCTTCACTTTCGACAGCTTCGTTGTCGGCAAGCCGAACGAACTGGCCCATGCCGCTGCGCGCCGGGTGGCGGAAGGAGGGCCGGTCACCTTCAACCCGCTGTTCCTTTACGGGGGCGTGGGCCTTGGTAAAACGCACCTGATGCATGCCATCGCGCATGAGCTTCAGGCCCGCCAGCCGCAGCTGCGCGTGCTTTACCTCTCGGCCGAACAGTTCATGTACCGCTTCATCCAGGCGCTGCGCGACAAGCAGATCATGGATTTCAAGGAGCTGTTCCGTTCGGTCGATGTGCTGATGGTCGATGACGTGCAGTTCATCGCCGGCAAGGACAGCACGCAGGAAGAATTCTTCCACACGTTCAACGCGCTTGTGGACCAGAACAAGCAGATCATCATTTCGGCCGACCGTGCGCCGGGGGAAATCAAGGATCTGGAAGACCGGATCAAGAGCCGCCTGCAATGCGGTCTGGTCGTGGACCTGCATCCCACGGATTACGAACTGCGCCTGGGCATCCTTCAGCAGAAGGCCGAGATGTATCGCCAGCAGTACCCCGGCCTGACACTGGCCGGTGGCGTGCTGGAATTCCTGGCGCATCGCATCACCACGAACGTCCGCGTTCTGGAAGGCGCGCTGACCCGGCTTTTCGCCTTCGCAAGCCTTGTGGGGCGGGAAATTACGCTGGATCTGGCGCAGGATTGCCTGGCCGATATTCTCCGCGCCTCGGAACGCAAGGTGACGATCGAGGAAATCCAGCGCAAGGTGGCCGAACATTACAATATCCGCCTGTCGGACATGATCGGGCCGAAGCGGGTCCGCACCATCGCCCGTCCGCGTCAGGTCGCGATGTATCTGTCAAAGCACATGACGACCCGCAGCCTGCCGGAAATCGGCCGCCGGTTCGGCGGACGCGATCACACGACGATCATGCACGGCATCCGCAAGGTCGAGGAACTGAAGGGCACCGACAGCCAGTTGCGCGAAGATCTGGACCTTCTTCGCCGCCTTCTGGAAGCATAAGATCGGATAAACCTTGAGCCTGCGCGGAAAGTTGCTAACTTTCCGCTCCCGGCGGGTTCGCCATGACGAGGATACGGGAATGAAGATCAGCATCGAACGGTCGACCTTGCTGAAGGCGGTCGGACAGGCGCAATCGGTCGTCGAACGGCGGAACACCATCCCGATCCTGGCCAACGTCCTGATCGAGGCCGAGGGCAGCACCGCATCCTTCCGCGCCACCGATCTGGATATCGAAGTGGTGGACAAGGCCCCGGCGCAGGTCGAACGCGCCGGCTCGACCACGGTTTCGGCGGTGATGCTGCATGAAATCGTCCGCAAGCTGCCCGACGGTTCGCTGGTGCAGCTGACGGCGGACCCGGTTTCGGGGCGGTTGACGGTTCAGGCGGGGCGCTCGACCTTCTCGCTGGCGACGCTGCCGAAGGAAGACTTCCCGGTGATGGCCAGTTCGGAATATGCGGCGAATTTCTCGGCCCCGGCGCCGGTGCTGCGGCGGTTGTTCGACAAGTCGAAGTTCGCGATTTCGACGGAAGAAACGCGCTATTACCTGAATGGCGTCTACATGCATGTGGCCCAGGGCGAGGATGGCCCGGTACTGCGCTGCGTGGCGACCGATGGCCACCGCCTGGCGCGGATCGACGCGGACCTGCCCGAAGGGGCGCAAGGAATGCCGGGCGTGATCGTGCCGCGCAAGACGGTGAATGAATTGCGCAAGCTTCTGGACGATGACGAGGCGAAGATCGCCGTGTCGGTGTCTGAGACCAAGGTGCGCTTTGCGACGCCGGCGATCACGTTGACGTCGAAGGTCATCGACGGCACCTTCCCAGACTATACCCGCGTGATTCCGACCGGTAACACCCGCAAGCTCGAGGTCGATGCGACCGAGTTTGCGAAGGCTGTCGACCGGGTGGCGACCGTGTCGTCCGAACGGTCGCGGGCGGTGAAGCTGCAGATGGAGGAGGACCGGCTGATCCTGTCCGTCAACGCCCCGGACAGTGGTGCTGCGGAAGAAGAACTGGCTGTGGCCTATGGCGACGAACGGCTGGAGATCGGGTTCAACGCGAAATACCTGCTGGAAATCGCGAGCCAGGTGGATCGTGAAAACGCGGTTTTCCTCTTCAACACCGCCAATGAACCGACGCTGATGCGTGAAGGCGGCGATCTTTCGGCGGTCTATGTCGTGATGCCGATGCGCGTGTAAGGGCGTGGCCCGACCGCAGAAATTCCAGATCGTCCGATGACACCCGGCGTGATTTCCACGCTGGGGCTTGTGCAATTCCGGTCCCACCGCCGCGCCGAGTTGCGGCTGGATGGCCGACCGGTGGCCCTTTGGGGACCGAACGGCGCGGGCAAGACCAATATCCTTGAAGCGGTTTCGTTGCTGTCGCCGGGGCGCGGCTTGCGCCGGGCGACCGTGCAGGACATGGCGCGGCGGCCCGACGCCATCGGCTGGAAGATCCGGGCCGACGCCGCCGGGCATGAGGTTGAGACCTTTGCCGAAGGCGAAGGCGCGCGGCAGGTGCTGATCGACGGCAAGCCGGCCCCGCAAGCGATGCTGGGGCGGATCTTGCGGATGATCTGGCTGGTGCCCAGCATGGACCGTCTTTGGATCGAAGGGGCCGAAGGGCGGCGGCGGTTTCTTGACCGGATCACGCTGTCCTTTGTGCCGGGTCATGCCGAAGCGACGCTGGCCTATGACAAGGCGATGCGGGAACGGAACCGACTGTTGAAGGACCAGATCCGCGATGCGGTCTGGTTTGCGGCACTGGAATCGCGGATGGCCGAGGTCGGCGCCCAGATCGGGCGCAACCGGCGCGAGGCGTTGGCCCGGATCGCCGTCGCGCAAGGCGATGACGCGGGTGCCTTCCCGGCCGCTGACCTGCGGCTGGAGGGCGGCGAGACGGACCCGGAGGCGTTGTCCGAGGCTTTCGCACGGGGTCGTTTGGCTGACATGGCGGCAGGTCGAACGCTTGCCGGCCCCCACCGCGATGACCTTGCCGCGACCTATGTCGCCAAGGGGATGGAGGCGGCAAACTGCTCCACCGGCGAACAGAAGGCGCTCCTGATCTCGCTCATGCTGGCCAATGCGCGGGCGCTTCAGGGGGAGCCAGTGGTTCTTTTGCTTGATGAGGTCGCGGCGCATCTGGACGCAGACCGCCGCAAGGCGCTTTATGACGAGGTCTGCGCGCTTGATGCCCATGTCTGGATGACCGGAACCGACCGTGACCTGTTCGAAGGGCTGGGGTCGCGCGCCCAGGGCTTCGAGGTGACCGAAACCGGCGGAGTTTCCGCCCTGTCCGAAAGGAGCATCGCATGACCCTGCAACGCGTTTCGCTGATCACGCTGGGCGTCGCCGATCTGGACCGGTCGCGGGCCTATTACCGGGCTATCGGATGGCGGGAACATCCCCGTTCCGTCGAAGGAACGACGTTTTACCAGATGCAGGGCAGTGTCCTGGCGCTTTACGGGATACGCGAACTGGCCGCCGATCAGGGTCGTCCGTCCGCCAAACTTGGGACCGGCGCCATCACCCTCGCCCAGAACTTCGAAACCGAGGCCGAGGTGGACGCCGCCGTCGACCGCGCCGTGGCCGCAGGCGGGCGCGAACTGAAACGCCCGGAACTGGTGTTCTGGGGCGGCTATTCCGGTTATGTCGCCGACCCGGACGGCCACGTCTGGGAATACGCCGTCAATCCCTTCTGGCCGCTTGCCGGGGACGGATCGCTTACCCTGCCGGAGGCCGAATGACTTTGACGTTCTGGCAGCTGTCGCTTTACGCCGGCGCGATGCTGCTTTTGTGGGTGACCCCCGGCCCGGTCTTCGTGGCGCTGACCGCGCGCGGACTTTCGGGCGGATTTCGTGCCTCCTGGCCGCTGGCGATGGGGGTCGCGATCGGCGATTTCCTGTGGCCGCTGACGGCGGCGCTGGGCCTGAGCCTCGTGATCGCGCAGGAAGCGCAGATCATGGGCGCCCTGCGCTGGGTGGCGGCGGGGGTGTTCGTGGTGATGGGCTTTGGCCTGATCCGCCATGCCGATGCCGTGGTGGGCAGCGATAGCCGCCTGACGCGGCCCGGCATGTGGTCGGGCTTCAGCGCCGGGCTGGCGGCGGTGATCGGCAATCCGAAGGCGATCCTTTTTTACATGGGCATGCTGCCCGGGTTCTTCGACCTGAGCCGCCTTACCGGCACCGATGTGGTGGTGATCTGCCTTGTGTCGATGCTGGTGCCGTTCGGCTGCAACCTGATCATGGCCGGGGTGCTGTCGCATCTGCGGCGCAAGATCGGAACGCAAGCCGGGTTCGGGCGCATCAATCGCATCGCAGGGGTGCTGCTGATTGCGGTCGGCGTGGTCATCACCCAGACCTGACCCCCAAATCTGGTGCGGGTGCGTGACAATCCCGCGCTGTCCTCCTATAAGCGGGAAGCAAAATCCCAAGGCGGACAGGCATGACCGAACACCAGAAACAGACCGGGAACTACGGCGCGGAATCCATCAAGGTTCTCAAGGGCCTGGAGGCCGTGCGCAAACGTCCGGGGATGTATATCGGCGACACCGATGACGGTTCGGGCCTGCACCACATGGTCACGGAAGTGGTGGACAACGGCATCGACGAGGCCCTTGCCGGCCACGCCGATTATGTCCACGTCAAGATCCACGCTGACAGCAGCGTTTCCGTGCGCGACAACGGCCGCGGCATTCCGGTCGACATCCACCCCGAAGAAGGCGTCTCGGCGGCCGAGGTCATCATGACCCAGCTGCACGCGGGCGGGAAATTCGACAACACCTCTGACAGCGGCAATGCCTACAAGGTTTCAGGCGGCCTGCATGGCGTGGGGGTTTCGGTCGTCAACGCGCTGTCCGACTGGCTTGAACTGCGGGTCTGGCGCAATGACCGCGAATATCACGCCCGGTTCGAGATGGGCGAATGTGTCGTCCATGTCCATGACGTTGGTCCGGCGCCGGGCGAGAAGGGAACCGAGGTGCGGTTCCTGGCCTCGTCGAAGACCAACCACCCGGAGGGGACGTTTTCGAGCCTCGAGTACAGCTTCAAGACCCTGGAGACACGCCTGCGGGAACTTGCCTTCCTGAATTCGGGCGTGCGCATCATCCTGGAAGACGAACGCCCCGCCGAACCGCTTTATACCGAGCTGTTCTACGAAGGCGGCGTGCGGGAATTCGTCAAGTATCTTGACCGCTCCAAGTCCTCGGTCATGCCCGAGCCGATCTACATGGTCGGTGAACGGTCGGGGATCGGCGTCGAAGTGGCCTTGTGGTGGAATGACAGCTACCACGAAAACGTCCTGCCCTTCACGAACAACATCCCGCAGCGCGATGGCGGCACCCATCTGGCGGGGCTGCGCGCCGCGCTGACGCGGACGATCAACAACTATGCGCAGTCCTCGGGGATCGCGAAGAAGGAAAAGGTGGAATTCACCGGCGACGACGCCCGTGAAGGCCTGACCTGTGTGCTGTCGGTCAAGGTGCCGGACCCGAAGTTTTCCAGCCAGACGAAGGACAAGCTTGTCAGCTCCGAAGTCCGGCCCGCGGTCGAAAACCTTGTGAACGAAAAGCTGTCGGAGTGGTTCGAGGAAAACCCGGGCCCCGCGAAGATTGTCGTCGGCAAGATCATCGAAGCGGCGCTGGCCCGCGAAGCGGCGCGGAAGGCCCGGGAACTGACGCGCCGGAAAACGGCGATGGACGTGGCAAGCCTTCCCGGAAAGCTTGCGGATTGTCAGGAAAAAGACCCGGCGCTTTCCGAATTGTTCATCGTCGAGGGTGACAGCGCGGGCGGTTCGGCCAAGCAGGGACGCGACCGTAAAAACCAGGCGGTGCTGCCGCTCCGGGGCAAGATCCTGAACGTGGAACGGGCGCGGTTCGACCGGATGCTGTCGTCCGACATGATCGGCACGCTGATCACGGCGCTGGGAACCGGCATCGGGCGCGATGAATTCAACCTGTCGAAGCTGCGCTACCACAAGATCATCATCATGACCGA
>DJWG01000025.1 GCA_002440945.1 Rhodobacteraceae bacterium UBA6236
ATGATCCGCATCTGCAAGGAAGAAAGCTTCCACCAGCGCCAAGGTTACGACATCCTGCTGAAGATGTGTCTGAAGGGCACGCCGGAACAAAAGGAAATGGCCCAGGACGCCATGAACCGCTTCTGGTATCCGGCGCTGATGATGTTCGGCCCCTCGGACAAGGATTCGGTCCATTCGGCCCAGTCGATGCAGTGGAAAATCAAGATCAACACCAATGACGAACTGCGCCAGAAGTTCGTCGACCAGACCGTCCCGCAGGCCAAATACCTGGGCCTGACGATCCCCGACGAAAACCTGAAGTGGAACGAGGAAAAGGGCGGCCACGACTTCAGCGAGCCGGACTGGAACGAATTCTTCGACGTCATCAACGGCAACGGCCCCTGCAATGTGGAACGTCTGGAAGCCCGCGTGACCGCCTGGGAAGATGGCGCCTGGTTCCGTGATGGCCTGATGGCCCACGCCGAAAAGCAGGCCGCCCGCCGCGCCGCCGCGCGTCACGCTGCCGAATAACGGCGTTGAACAAGGGCAGGGGGCTCTGCTCCCTCCCTTTCCGAATTCCTATCTTTACCTCCAACACCCATTGCGATCTGGGAGGATCAAACATGTCCAGCGAATGGCCCCTCTGGGAAGTCTTCATCCGTGGCCAGCATGGCCTGAACCACCGTCACGTCGGCAGCCTTCATGCGCCGGACGCCGAAATGGCGATCTGCAACGCCCGTGACGTCTACACCCGCCGCAACGAAGGCGTGTCGATCTGGGTCGTGAAGTCGAACGACATCGCCGCCTCGGCGCCCTCGGACAAGGGCCCGCTGTTCGAGCCGTCGAACTCCAAGGTCTATCGTCACCCGACCTTCTTCGACATCCCGGAAGAAGTGGGGCACATGTGATGGCGACGGCAACCCCCGCGGTCGATCAGGCCGCCTTTTTCGAATGGCTGTGCAGGATGGGCGACAACTGCCTGATCCTCGGCCACCGGGTTTCGGAATGGTGCGGTCATTCGCCCGTTCTGGAAGAGGACATCGCGCTGGCCAACACCGCGCTTGACCTGATCGGGCAAACGCAACTGTGGCTGGGCCTCGCTGGCGAGGTCGAGAGCAAGGGCCGCAGCGCCGATGCGCTGGCCTATCTGCGCGACGCGGCCCAGTTCCGCAACGCGCTGCTGGTCGAACGCCCGAACGGCGACTTCGGCAACACGCTGATGCGTCAGTTCCTGTTCGACGCCTGGCACATGGAAATGCTGCGCGCCCTGCAAGGCTCGACCGATGCCCGCGTCGCGGAAATCGCGGCCAAGGCGGCGAAGGAAGTCGCCTACCATCTGGAACGGTCGGCCGATCTGGTCATCCGCCTGGGTGACGGGACCGAGGAAAGCCGCGCCCGGATGCAGAAGGCGCTGGACACCCTCTGGCCCTACACCGGAGAGCTGTTCCAGGGCGACGCCATCGACGAGGCCGTGGCCGCCGCCGGGATCGCGCCCCAGCCGCAGGATCTGAAGGCCGCCTGGGAACGCACCATCGGCGAGGTTCTGGCCGAAGCGACGCTTTCGGTGCCGGGAACCAGATTCCAGCACAAGGGCGGCAAGACCGGTCGCCACACCGAGGCGCTGGGCTTCATCCTTGCGGACATGCAGTTCCTGCAGCGCGCCTATCCGGGCGGCACCTGGTAAACACCATGCAGGGCGCCGCGAAACCCGAACTCTCGGAAGTCTGGCACTGGCTCTCGCAGGTGCCCGACCCGGAAATCCCGGTGATCAGCCTGACCGACCTGGGCATCATCCGGGATGTGGAATGGCAGGACGATACCCTTGTCGTCACGGTCACGCCCACCTATTCGGGCTGTCCGGCGACCACGGTGATCAACCTCGACATCGAAACGGCGCTGAGGGAACACGGGATCGAAAAGCTGCGGCTGGCCCGCCGCCTTTCGCCCCCCTGGACGACCGACTGGATCACCGATGACGGGCGCGAGAAGCTGCGCGCCTATGGCATCGCTCCGCCCATCGACGGCACTGCCGCCGACGGACGGCTGGCAGGCCGCATCTCGCGGCTGGCGGGAACCTCAAACCTGGTGATCGCCTGCCCGCGCTGCGGCTCGACCGCGACGGAAAAGATCAGCCAGTTCGGATCGACCCCCTGCAAGGCCAGCTATCGCTGCACCGACTGCCTCGAACCCTTCGACTATTTCAAGTGCATCTGAGGATGATGCACCCGACCCCCCTGGGAGGACATTGACATGTCACGCTTTCATCAGCTGAAAGTCACCGACGTGCGCCGCGAAACCCGCGACGCGGTGGTGGTGACGCTTGCGCCCCGCGACGAGGATCGCGCCCTCTTCGACTTCACCCAAGGCCAGTATCTGACCTTCCGCCGCGACTTCGAGGGCGAAGAGCTGCGCCGGTCCTATTCGATCTGCGCCGGCAAGGGCGAGGGTGTCTTGAAGGTCGGGATCAAGCGTGTCGATGGCGGCACCTTCTCGACCTGGGTCAACGAAAACCTCGCCGCTGGCGATGTGATCGACGCCATGCCGCCGATGGGCAAGTTCTACACCGCGATCGACGCGGCCGCGGACAAGCATTACCTGGGCTTCGCCGGCGGTTCGGGCATTACCCCGGTCCTGTCGATCATCAAGACCGTGCTCGAGGCCGAGCCGAAGTCGCGCTTCACGCTGGTCTATGCGAACCGCGCCATCAACACGATCATGTTCCGCGAAGAGCTTGAGGATCTGAAGAACGCCTACCTTGGCCGTTTCTCGGTGATCCATGTCCTGGAAACCGAAGCGCAGGACATCGACCTTTTCACCGGTCGCGTCGACGCCGACAAGATGAAGGCGCTTTTCTCGGGCTGGATCGACCCGAAATCCGTCGATACCGCCTTCATCTGCGGGCCCGAGCCGATGATGCTGGCCATCGCCGCGTCGCTGCGTGACCACGGCCTGACCGATGCGCAGATCAAGTTCGAGCTTTTCGCCAGCGGTCAGCCCGGACGCGCCAAGGTGCGCCCCGCGACCAAGGCGGAACTGGGGACCGGCAATTCCACCGCCGCGACCATCACGCTTGATGGAACCACCCGCAGCTTCCAGATGCCGCGCGAAGGCCAAAGCATCCTCGACGCCGCGCTCGAGAACGCGCTGGACGCGCCTTATTCCTGCAAGGCCGGCGTCTGTTCGACCTGCCGCTGCAAGGTGCTGGAGGGCGAGGTCGAGATGCACACCAACCACGCGCTGGAAGATTACGAAGTGCGCGCCGGTTATGTGCTGTCGTGCCAGAGCTTCCCGCTGACCGACAAAGTTGTTGTCAGCTACGACGAATAAGGGGGAAGATCATGTCGGATACGATGAATCTTGACGACTACCTGGCGCAGGGCGGGGTTCTGACCTCTCCGGCCAATGTGCCCGCGCGCTACCGGGGTGAGCTTCTGCGGCTCATGTCCTCGTTCGTGGACAGCGAACTGGCGGGATCGGCGGGCTTCGCGGCCTCGATCAACTTCGCGCCGGGGATCAAGGAACGGATCGCGGCCAGCCGGATCACGCTGGAAAAGGCCGATCACGCCGAACGCGTCCTGTCGGTGATGGAGACGTTCGGGACCGATGCCGGGCGTTACCAAAGCCAGCATGACTGGGCCGCCCGTGTGGGCCGCGACGCCGATCTGGGCGCGGCGCGCAGCGGTGGCGACATGCGCCTTTCCGTGTTCCACTATCCGATCACCAGCTGGGCCGATGCGGTGGTGATGAACGTGCTGATGGGCATCGCCACCGGCGTTCAGATGACCGAACTGACCCGCGTGTCCTACGGTCCGCTGGCCGAGGTCTTCCGAGAAATCGCACCGCGCGAGGCGCGCCATGCCGAACTGGGCCGCGAAGGTCTGGAAAAGCTGGTCGCCAGCGATGAGGGCCGCGCTGCCGCCAAGGCCGCCGTCGCCTACTGGCGCCCGCGTGTCGCGGCGACCTTTGGCGTGGCCGGGTCAACGCGCTACGAGACGCTGGCCCGCTTCGGCCTGCGCCACACCCCGAATGAAACCCTGCTGGCCCGGTGGGAGGCGCTGATCGCCGAAACCCTCGCGCCGCTTGGCCTCTGAGACGAACCAACATCCAGACGGGGCGCGCCTTTAGGGCGCCCCGTCCTGCCATTTCTGAGGAAAACGCCAATGAACGCTCCGACCCGCACCCCGCGTCGCCTTGAAAGCTATGTCTCGGGTCGCTGGACCCTTGGCAAGAAGGACGGCCAGCCCCTGCTGGACGCCGCCACCGGCGAAACGGTGGCGCTGATCGACAGCTCGGGCGTCGATTTCGCCGGCGCGCTGGCCTATGGCCGCGATGTGGCCGGGCGCAAGTTGCGCGCCATGTCCTTCCATGACCGCGCCGGAATGCTGAAGGCCCTCGGCCTGAAGCTGATGGAAATGAAGGAAGAATTCTACACCGAAAGCCTGCACACCGGTGCCACGCGCCCCGACGCCTGGATCGACATCGAAGGCGGCATCGGCACCATGCTGACCTTCGCCTCGAAGGGCCGCCGCGAATTGCCGAACACCCGAGTCCTGACCGATGGTGAAGTCGAGGTGCTGTCGAAGGACGGCAGCTTCGTTGCCCAGCACATCCTGTCGCCGCTGCAGGGCGTGGCCGTGCATATCAACGCCTTCAACTTCCCTGTCTGGGGGATGCTGGAAAAGATCGCACCGACGCTTCTGGCGGGCGTGCCCTGCATCGTGAAGCCCGCCAGCCAGACCGCCTATCTGACCGAACTGGTGGTGCGCCGCATCGTCGACTCCGGCATCCTGCCGGAAGGCGCGCTGCAGTTGATCTCGGGTTCGGTCGGGGATCTTCTGGACCATGTCACGGGCCAGGATGCGGTGACCTTCACCGGTTCGGCATGGACGGGGCGCAAGCTGAAATCGCATCCGGCGATTGTTGAGAACTCGGTCCGCTTCACGATGGAGGCCGACAGCCTGAACGCCTCGATCCTTGGAACCGACGCCGGGCCCGGCACGCCGGAATTCGACCTGTTCGTGCGTGAAGTCGCGCGCGAGATGACGACGAAGGCCGGGCAGAAATGCACAGCCATCCGCCGCGTCATCGCCCCCCGCGCTCATGTCGATGCCCTGGTCGCGGCGCTGCGCGAGCGTCTGGCCAAGACCGCGCTGGGTCTTCCGGGCGACGAGGCGACCCGCATGGGTCCGCTGGCGAGCCTCGACCAGCGCGACGAGGTCCGCGCCCGGATCAAGGAACTGCAGGCCGATGCCGAAATCGTTGCGGGCAACCCCGACGAGGTGCGCGTTGCTTCGGGCGATGCCGAGCGGGGCGCCTTCCTGAACCCGGTGCTGATGTATTGCGACAAGCCCTTTGCGGCGCAGTCGGTTCATGATGTCGAAGCTTTCGGCCCGGTTTCGACCGTGATGCCCTATGACACGCTGGACGAGGCGGTGGAACTGGCGCGCAAGGGCAAGGGTTCGCTCGTGTCTTCGGTCTTCACCAACGACCCCGAGGTGGCGCGCGAGGTCACACTGGGCGTTGCGCCTTTCCACGGCCGGGTGCTGATCGGTAACCGCGAAACCGCGAAATCCTCGACCGGGCATGGCTCGCCGCTGGCGGGTCTGATCCACGGCGGCCCGGGTCGGGCTGGCGGCGGCGAGGAAATGGGCGGCCTGCGCGGCGTGAAGCATTACATGCAGCGCACCGCCGTCCAGGGGAGCCCGCAGCTTCTGTCGGCGGTCACCGGCCGCTGGATCGAAGGCGCCCAAGCTTTCCACGGCGTCCATCCGTTCCGCAAGTCGCTGGCCGAACTGAAGATCGGCGATCAGCTTGTCACCGCCTCGCGCACCGTGACGCAAGAGGATGTCGAACACTTCGCCCATTTCACCGGCGATACCTTCTACGCCCACATGGACAGCGACGCCGCCAAGGCGAACCCGTTCTTCGACGACCGTGTCGCGCATGGCTACCTGATCGCGTCCTTCGCGGCGGGCCTGTTCGTCGAGGCGGCGCCCGGTCCGGTCCTGGCGAACTATGGTGTCGATAATCTGCGCTTCCTGACGCCGGTCTATTTCGGCGACACGCTCCAGGTCCGGCTGACTTGCAAGGAAATCAACCCCCGCGCCAGTGCCGAACATGGCGAAGTGCGCTGGGATTGCCAGGTGACCAATCAGAAGGACCAGGTTGTCGCGCAGTACGACGTGCTGACCATGGTCGCCAAGACCTGGCCCGCCAACGCCTGAAGGAGCGCGCACCGATGAGCCAGATCTACGCCTATGACGGGATCGTGCCCGTCATCGACCCCGCCGCCTTCGTCCATCCGGCGGCGGTGGTGATCGGCGACGTCATCATCGGTGCGGGCTGCTACGTCGGCCCCTGCGCGGTGCTGCGCGGGGACTTCGGTCGCATCGTGCTGGAGGAGGGGAGCAACGTGCAGGAAACCTGCGTAGTGCATTCCTTCCCCGGCCGCGATGTGGTGATCGAAGCCTCGGGCCACGTCGGGCACGGCGCGGTGCTGCATGGCTGCCGGATCGGCCGGAACGCCCTGATCGGCATGAATGCCGTCATCATGGACGAAGCGGTGGTGGGCGAGAACAGCATCGTCGCCGCGATGGCCTTCGTGAAGGCGGGAACCGTGATCCCCCCCGCGAGCCTTGCCGTCGGCTCGCCCGCCAAGGTGGTTCGCACCCTGTCGGACGAGGATATTTCCTGGAAGACCCAAGGCACCGCGATTTACCAGCGCCTTGCGCTTGAAGCGCATGATCTGGTGAAGCCGGTCGCGCCGCTGACCAGCGTCGAACCCGACCGCCGCCGCGCGGCGGCCCCGGATTACGATCCGCTGATCCTGCAACGCATCAAGACTATCGGACGGCCTTGATCCCTTCGAGGATCAGGGTCGTCGCCACNNAACCACATGTAGACCCAGTTCATCATGCCGAACAGCGACATGGTGACCGGCATCAACAGCGGCCGGTTCCGGTCCTTGAGGTCCGGGTTGATTTCGTCGAGCACCGCCGAGAACCGCTTCACGACAGAGCGTTCGACGGCCATGATCTCGGCCTTCTGTTCGTCCGAGAGGTTCATCGTGGCATTGAGCTGGACCTTGTGTTCATTGTCCGCGCCCCGGTAGTTTTCCAGCACCGCACCCACCAGCTTGCGCAGGCGCTGCTCGGGCGGAAGGGACGGCTGGTCGGCGGCTTCGATCGCGGCCTCCAGCGCCTCAAGGTGGGTGATGATGATCGCGAAGATCAGCGCATCCTTGCTGGGGTAGTAGTGGTAAAGCAGTGCCTTCGACACCTGCGCCACCCCGGCGATCTGCGACATTGAGGCCTTTTCCATTCCCTGTTCGGCAAAGACCTGTGCGGCCTTGTCCAGGATGCCCCGTTGCTTTTCTTCGAAGTCTGCGGCCTGTTTGCGAGCCATGTCGTTTGTCTTTCCTGCCTTTTGTGCCCGGAAAAAGGGGGGCATTTCTGCCCCCCTTAACGCCCACGGTCGAAGATGTCATCGACCGTCGGTCAGCCTTTGGGACGATTGTCCACCACGCGTTTCGCCTTGCCTTCGGATCGGGCGAGGGCGTTCGGGTCGGTGACGTTGATGCGGGTCGAAACACCGACGACGGCCTTGATGTGATGCGCCAGTTCCTTGGCGGATTTGACGCGGGCAGCTTCATCGACCATGTCGGCGGTGCATTCGACGTGGACGGTCATGTTGTCCATCCGGCCTTCGCGCGCCAGCTCGATCTGGAAGTGGGGGGCAAGGCCCTTGCACTTCAGGATCTGTTCTTCGATCTGGGTCGGGAAGACGTTGAC
>DJWG01000078.1 GCA_002440945.1 Rhodobacteraceae bacterium UBA6236
TGAACTCTCCTCCCGTTGATGCGCGTTCTTATCGGTTCGGGCCCGGGAAACCCCGGTGGCCCGATCTGTGGCGGCGGAACTGCGCTGATCTCCGCCCCCCTTGGAATGCCGAAAGCCGGTCCGGCTTTCGATCCTGCGTCTACCTGGCTTCGCTGCGCCTCCAAGCAGCGGAAAGATTGACGGGCGTCAGGGCGCCCGCTTCGCGGACGGGCCCCTCCCCGGGCCCGGACCGCAGGTCTGGCTTGCATTGGGGGTAACAGTTGGGAAACACCCCATCAACAAAAAATGTTCATGCCCGTATATTTTGATGCTACCGACGAACACACACTCGACACCAAAGACTATTTGGGCCGCATCCTGCGCCGCCGATCCCGCAGTCGTCATCCTGGCGATCCCCCCGGCAGGTGACTGTGAAGCGACCGGCACGCGTCCATGATGTGATCGAAGACCATCGCAGCGGCGCGTTCCGCATCGCGGGCGCGGCAGGCCGCAAGGATTTCGGCATGTTCGTGAACCGCCCTGGCGTGGCCGCCGCTGACGGTCAGTTGCACCCGAAGATAGCGTTCGATCCGGTCGTTCACCGTGCGGATCAGCTGCAACATGTAGGGCCTCTCGGCGGCGGCATAGAGGCTGGCGTGAAATTCCCAGTTGAGATCCGCCCAAGCCGACACATCGGGTTCGCGCGCGAAGGCATCGGCAGCGCGTTCGGACCGTTCGAAATGCGCCTCGGTCATCAGGGGCACCGACAGGCGGACGGCGTTCGATTCGAGAATCGCGCGGACTTCGAAGACCTGCACGATCTCGGGCTCCGAAAGGCTTGCGACCGTCGCGCCGCGATTGCGCTGAAAGGTCACGAAGCCCTCGGCCTCAAGCTGCTTCAGGGCCTCGCGCACCGGGATCTTGCTCACGTTGAACAGCCGGGCCACGTCATCCTGGCGGACCGGAGCCCCTTCGGCGAGGGCGCCGGTGACGATGGCGCTGCGCAGATACTTCAGGATCACGTCCGAGGCGGTCGGCGCGGCGCCAAGATCGGGCACATCCGCAAGGTCGAGTGTCATGCGCGCTTCCTCCAGGTCGGTCAGGCCCAGGTATCGCCCACGGTGAAGCCTTCGGTAAAGGGATCGTCGTGGTCCAGCACCAGCGTGTTCAGGCCGAAGATCCAGCTTGTCCCGGTGATCGTGGGCACCACCGCCTTCCGGCCATGAAGCTCCACTTCCTCGACCAGGCGGCCTGTGTAGACGTTGCCAAGAATGCTCTGGTGGCGGAAGGGCGTGTCGAGGGACAATTCGCCCCTGGCATGGAGCACCGCCATCTTGGCACAGGTGCCGGTGCCGCAGGGGCAGCGGTCGATGGCGCCCGTCCAGGTCGCCGGATCATCCCAGGAGAAATCGCCCGACGCCATGGTCACCGCGTTCTTCCAATCGGCGTTCGGATCGTCCGTTGGCCCCGAAAGCTGCGAAATCGTGATGCCCACGCCGGGGTAATCGGGATGCGCGACCGGAAGCTGTTCGATCGCGGCCTCGCGGATCAGAGAGGACACGCGGGTGATCTCGCGCCCATGTTCGGGCTTCAGTTCAAGCCCCTTGAACTGGCGCACATCGGCGATGACGTAGAACATCCCGCCCCAGCCGACATCGACCCGCACCTTGCCCAGATGCGGCACGTCGATCACTGCATCCAGATGGGCGGCAAAGGCGGGGACGTTCCTGAAGGTCACGGCCTTCACCTTGCCATTCCGGCATTCGGCCGTCACGCGGATCAGCCCCGCAGGCGCTTCCAGCGTCAGTTCCGTCACCGGTTCCTTCATCGGCAGCAGGCCCATTTCCAGCAGCACGGTGACGACGGAAATCGTGTTGCCGCCCGACATGACCGGATATTCGATCTGCTCCATGATGATGTAGCCGGCGTCGGCCTCGGGGTGGGTGGGGGGCACGATCAGGTTGCAGCAATGGGCCGGATATCCCCGCGGCTCGCGCAGCATGAGCTTGCGAAGCTGGTCGTCGTTCTCTTCGAGCCACTTCATCTTTTCGTAGACGGTGCCGCCCGGAACATGCGGGACGCCCCCGGTGATGACCCGCATCGGTGTTCCCGCATGCGTATCCACCGCGTGGATCATCCTCTTGAACGCCATGGCATACCTCCCCGTCGCCGTGATCTTCTAATATCGTATACGATATTCCTGCATCTTGAGCAAGACCGGAGTTCGACTGCGATTGCGACTCGGCTTGAACAAAGTTGTAGACAATTTGTATTTCATGCGCTACGCATTTTACAGACGGCACCTCACCGAAACCGCCGCGCCTTTGCAGGAGCACGCCTTGGACCCCCAACCCGCAAGCAAGAAGACCATCTGTGCGGAGGATCTGCGGCGCCGGATCCTCACCGAGGATTTCGAACCGGGATGCTACCTGGACGAAGTGGAACTGTCCGAAGTCTACGGGATCTCGCGTCCGCCGCTTCGGGAAACGCTGCGCCAGCTGGCGGGCGAAGGCTATGTCGTCCTGCATGAAAATCGCGGCGCGCAGGTGGCGCCGATGTCGCACAAGTCGCTGAGGAACTTCTTCGTGGCGGCGCCGATGATCTATGCGGCCATCGCGCGGCTTGCGGCCGAAAACGCCAGGCCCGACCAGATCGCGCGGCTGAAGGAAGCCCAGCAGGCGTTTCGTCAGGCGGTCCGTTCCGGCGACGCGGCCGAGGGCGCCCTTGGGAACCAGCGCTTCCACGCCATCATCGGTGAAATGGCCGACAATGAATTCCTGCTGCCCTCGCTCCGGCGGCTGCTGATCGACCATACCCGTATCGCGATAACCTTCTACAACCCGCGCAAGGTCCAGGTCGCCGAGCAGCGCGAGCTGGCCGCCGACCAGCACGACCAGTTCATCGCCCTGATCGAGGCAGGCAAAGCCGATGCGGCGGGCGAACTTGCCGTGGAGCATTGGGAACTGTCGCGGGTCCAGATCGAAAGTTTCGTTACTCCCGAAAGCATAAAGGTTCCGCTGGGCCAAGCCCCCGGCGCGGACAAGCGCAGAGAGGTCTCATGAAGTTCGAAGGTATCTACACACCCGTCATCACGCCCCATGACGAAAACGGCGCCATCGACCGCGACGGCTTCGCCGCGATGATCGAACAGCTGATCGCCTCGGGCGTTCACGGCATCATCAACGGCGGGTCGACCGGGGAATACTACGCCCAGTCGATGGACGAACGGATGGAAATGGCGAGCCTCGCCAAGGATGTCATCGGCGACCGCCTGCCGCTGATCGTGGGCACCGTGGCGATCCGGCTGGAGGATTCGATCCTGATGGCCGAACATGCCGCAAGGATCGGCGCCGCCGCGATCCTGGTGGGCAGCCCGCCCTATTCGGTGCCGACCGAACGCGAAAACGCCCTGAACGCCCTGGCCATCGACCGCGCCGCCGACCTGCCGGTGATGCTTTACAACTACCCCGGCCGCATGGGCATCAACATGGGCGAGGAATTCCTGGATCGTGTCGGGCGGTCGAGGAACATCGTGGCGATCAAGGAAAGCTCGGGCGACATCAACCGCGTGCATCTTCTGGCCCGCGACTACCCGCATATCCAGATGTCCTGCGGCATGGACGATCAGGCGCTGGAGTTCTTCGCCTGGGGTGCGCGGTCCTGGGTCTGCGGCGGGTCGAACTTCCTGCCCCGCGAACACGTCGCCCTTTGGCGCGCCTGCGCGGTCGAAGGCAACTTCGACAAGGGCCGCCGGATCATGTCGGCGATGATGCCCTTGATGCGGGTGCTGGAGCAGGGCGGCAAGTTCATCCAGTGCATCAAGCACGGCTGCGAGATGAACGGCTTCCACGCCGGGCCGCCGCGCCCGCCGCTGAAGCCCCTGAACAAGGATGACAAGCGGCAACTGGAACAGGTGGTGCGGGTGCTGAAACGCACCGTGGCCGGGATCGAGGCGGAGTAAAGACCATGAGCGACCTTCTGACGACCGAAGAATACAAGGCAATCGCCGTCGGCCTCTCGTTCCCGACGCAGGCGTTCATCGACGGGGCCTTCCGCCCGGCGCAAGCGGGCAAGACCTTCGATACCATCAACCCCGCCACCGGCGCGGTGCTGGCGCAGGTGGCCGCCTGCGATGCCTCGGACGTGGATTTCGCCGTCGAAAAGGCCCGCGACGCCTTTGAAGACGGCCGCTGGTCGCGCCTGTACCCGCGCGAACGGAAAGAAGTGCTGATCCGTTTGGCCAAGCTTCTGAAGCGCAATGCCCGCGAACTGGCGGTTCTGGAAAGCCTCGACAGCGGCAAGACGATCTATGACTGCGAAACTGTCGATGTGCCGGAAACCATCCACTGCCTGACCTGGCATGCCGAGTTGATCGACAAGATCTACGACCAGGTCGCGCCCGCATCCGACAACCACATCGCCATGGTGGTGCGGGAACCGGTGGGCGTGGTGGGTCTGGTGCTGCCCTGGAACTTCCCGCTTCTGATGCTGGCGTGGAAGATCGGCCCGGCGCTGGCGGCGGGCTGTTCGATCATCGTGAAACCGGCGATGGAAACCCCGCTGACCGCCCTGCGGGTCGCCGAACTGGCGATGGAGGCCGGCGTGCCCGCCGGTGTCTTCAACGTGCTGCCCGGCGGCGGCGCCGAAGTGGGCGAACCCATCGGCCGCCACATGGACATCGATGCCGTCAGCTTCACCGGATCGACCGCGACCGGACGGCGCTTCCTGCGCTATGCGGCGGAATCGAACCTCAAGGAAGTGACGCTGGAAATGGGCGGCAAGAACCCGGCGGTGGTGCTGGACGATGCCGAAAACCTTGATCGCGTCGCGGCCCATATCGTCAACGGCGCTTTCTGGAACATGGGCGAGAACTGCTCGGCGTCGTCGCGGCTGATCGTCCAGAAGGGCGTCAAGGATGAGCTTCTGTCCCGTATCCTTGCCCATGCCCGCGAATGGCCGATGGGCGATCCGCTGGACCCGGTGAACCGCGTGGGCGCGCTGGTGTCGCAGGCGCATTACGACAAGGTCTGTTCCTACCTCGATGCCGACAAGACGTCCGCCAGCCCGAAGGTGATCCTTGGCGGCAGGGCCGAGGGCGGCTTTGTCGAACCGACGATCCTTGAAGTGGCCCGCGACGCGAAACAGGCGCGGGAAGAGATCTTCGGGCCGGTGCTGTCGGTCCTGACCGTCGATGGCTTCGACGAGGCGATCCAGCTTGCCAATGACACCGAATACGGGCTCGCGGCCTCGATCTTCACCGCCAATGTCAAGCGCGCGATCCGCGGCGCACGGGCGATCCGCGCCGGCACGGTCACGGTGAACAGCTTTGGCGAAGGCGACATCTCGACCCCCTTCGGCGGCTTCAAGCAATCGGGCTTTGGCGGGCGCGACAACGGTATCCATGCCCATGACCAGTATACCCAGCTGAAGACCATCTGGGTCGATCTGGCCGACGACCGGGACGAGGCCGTGGCATGACAACCCACGCCGCGCGCCGCACGCCCGTGCATCGCGGCCCCGCCGCCTGGTCGGCGATCCTGCCGGGGCAACCTGCCCCGGTGGTCCTGGAAGGCGCCGCGACAGTGGATTTCGCCATCGTCGGCGGCGGCTTCGCGGGCCTTTCGGCGGCCGAGCGGCTGCGCCAGCTTCACCCCGGCGCCCGGATCGCGGTGCTGGAGGCCAGCCGGCTGGCCGAAGGCGCCTCGGGCCGCAATTCGGGTTTCATGATCGACCTGCCGCATGAGGTGCAATCGGATGATTACTCGGGCGGCGGCGACGACCGGGCGGTGATCGCCCTCAATCGTCACGCCATCGGCTTTGCGCAGGCTGCGGTCGAAACCTACGGGATCGACCGGAACTTCTTCGATCCGATGGGCAAGGTGAACGGCGCGGCCAGCGAAACCGCCGATGCGCTGAACCGCAGCTATGCCGATCACCTGACCGCGCTTGGCGAAACCAACGAACGGCTGGACGCGCAGGCCATGCAGGACCTGACCGGCAGCCGCCATTACGTCTCGGGCCTTTACACGCCGGGCACGGTGATGCTGCAACCCGCGGGCTATATCCGCGGCCTCGGCGAAGGGCTGCGGCGCGCGGGCGTCCTTGTCTGCGAAAACTCCCCCGTCCTGAAGATCGAACGCCAGGGCCGGGACTGGGCGGTCACGACTGCCAAGGGCAAGCTGTCCGCAGGCAAGGTGATCCTTGCGAACAACGGCCATCTGGAAAGCTTCGGCTTCAAGAAGAACCGGCTCATGCATGTGTTCCTCTATGCCTCGATGACGGTCGAACTGGACGCATCGGCGCTGCGAAAGCTGGGCGGCCAGCCGCGCTGGGGTGTCACGCCCTCGGACCCGATGGGCACCACCATGCGCCGGATCGACGGCGGACAGGGCGGCAACCGCATCGTCACCCGCACCTGCGCCACCTATGAGCCGGGGATGGAGGCCAGCGCCGCCGGCCTTGCCCGCACCGCCAGGGTCCACCGCGAAAAATTCGAGGAACGCTTCCCGCAACTGGCCGGGATGCGGATGGAATACACCTGGGCCGGGCACCTCTGCCTCAGCCGCAACTCCGTCTCTGTCATGCGGGAACTGGAAGCGGGGCTGTATTCCGCCGCCGTCTGCAACGGTCTTGGCACCACGCGCAGCACCCTGACGGGAATCGGCGCCGCCGAACTGGCCTCTGGCGTCGAAAGCGCCGTGACCCGCCACTTCACCGCCGAAGCCGAACCCACGCGCCTGCCGCCGCCGCCCTTCTCGACCATCGGCGCCAACCTCTACCTGCGCTGGAAGGAATGGCGGGCCGGAAAGGAATGAGCCTGTCGCATCCATACAGATAGAAATACATATCGTATGGGCGCGATAATACATAAAGAAGACATTTCTCTTGACAAAAAACGACCCGCCATGCAATTCCCTTGGTCAAGGAGTGAATGCTCGCCGGCCCTCGCGTTGGAGGACGCGACCGGCAAGGCAGCCCGGCACCAAACAGCGTGATTTCGGTGCCGCGTGATCAGAATTCGCGCATCAACGGGAGGAGAGTTCA
>DJWG01000024.1 GCA_002440945.1 Rhodobacteraceae bacterium UBA6236
ATGGGATTTGTGCAACAGAGCCGCTTCTGGTGCTTGAGGAAGGCACATCCCGCGCCTTTGGCCCCCGCGACGAGGTACTGCGCAAGATGGTGAAGAACCACACCGAAATCCTGCGCGCCAACGCGACGGGCAGCGTGTCATGAGCTGCGCCCCCATTCCCCCGCGCGAGGGTTGGTCGGCGCGCGTCCTGCTGACCTTGGGCTTCGTGGCGAGCGCCCTGCTGATCGTCGGTTTCGGCGGCTGGTCGGTGATGACCACGATTGGGGGGGCGGTTGTCGCCTCAGGCCAGATCCAGGTGGACCAGAACCGTCAGGTCGTGCAGCACCCCGATGGCGGCGTTGTCGAAGAGATCGGCATCGTTGAAGGCGCCGATGTGAAGGCGGGCGATCTGTTGATCCGTCTGGATGGAAGCCTGCTCAGATCCGAACTCGCCATCGTCGAGGGGCAGTTGTTCGAGGTGCAGGCCCGCCGGGCGCGGCTTGAGGCCGAACGGGACGACGATGCGGAACCGGTGGTTCCCGCCCCGCTGCTTGAGATCGCCGTGCAACGCCCCGAGGTTCGGGAACTGGTCGAGGGCCAGATCAAACTGTTTGCCGCCCGGCGCGACACCTTGGCCCATCAGACCGAACAGCTGAAGAAACGCGGGTCGCAGATCCGGGCACAGATCGAAGGGATCGACGCCCAGATCACGGCAATCGCCAGACAGGTTGAGCTGATCCAGAAGGAACTGACCGACCAGCGCAGCCTGCTGGAGCGGGGCCTTGCGCAATCCAGCCGCGTCCTTGCGCTGGAACGCGAGGAGGCGCGGCTGATGGGCCAGTCCGGGGAACTCATCGCCACCCGCGCCCAGAATGAGGGACGTACTACCGAACTGGAGCTGGAAATCACCAGTCTTGCCGCCGAACGCCGCGAAGAGGCGAACACGCAATTGCGCGACATCGGATCGTCGGAGCTGGAACTGGCGGAACGCCGCCGCGCCCTTTACGAACGCATCGAACGCCTGCAGATCCGCGCACCCGTGTCGGGCCGCGTGCTGGGGCTGCAGGTCACCACCCCGCGCGCGGTGCTGCGTCCGGCCGATCCGCTGCTTTACCTTATCCCCCAGGACCGACCCCTGGTGATCGCCGCGCAAATCCTGCCCATCCATATCGACGAGGTCCATGTCGGGCAGGATGTCCGTCTGGTGTTCTCTGCCTTCCAGAGCCGAAACATGCCCGACCTGCATGGAAGAGTGTCGGTGCTTTCCGCCGATGCGTTCACCGATCCGAACACGGGTCACACCCACTATCGCGCCGAGATTATCCTGGAACCCGGCGAGGCCGCCAAGATGAATGGCCAGACGCTGCTGCCCGGGATGCCGGTCGAAGCCTTCATCCAAACCGCCGACCGCACGCCGCTTGCCTATCTCCTGCAGCCGTTCATCGATTATTTCAACAAGGCCTTCCGCGAAACCTGAGGCGACAGAGTGCCTGCAAGGCATCTGATCCTGGCAGGCGTTCCAAAAGACTTAAGCGCACTGCGGGGTCTCGTAAAAAAAAGGCCGCCGGAACCGGCGGCCTTTTTTATGGTCAGGCGGACGCCATTCCTTCCTGTTTTCGCCTTGATGAGAACAGCCGCGAGATCAGCACGAAGAACACCGGCACGAAGACCAGCGCCAGAGCGGTGCCGGTGAAGGTGCCGAAGAAGGTGGCAAAGCCGATGGCCTGCCGCGCGCCCGCGCCGGCGCCCGAAGAGATCACCAGCGGCAGCACCCCAAGGCCGAAGGCCAGCGAGGTCATCAGGATCGGCCGGAACCGCATCCGCGCGGCCTCGGACACCGCCTGGGTCGCGGTTTCGCCCAAGGTGGTCATCCGCTCGCGCGCGAATTCGACGATCATGATGCCGTTCTTGCCCGTCAGGCCCACCACCGTCAGCAGGCCCACCTGGAAGTAGACGCCATTCGACTGTCCACCGATCCAGGCGCCGATCAATGCGCCCAGCACGCCGACGGGCATGGCAAGCAGCACGGCAACGGGGATCGTCCAGCTTTCGTAAAGGGCGGCGAGGCACAGGAACACGGTGGCCAAAGCCAGCGCGTAAAGGGCGATGGCGCCGGCGCCTGCCTCCTTTTCCTCAAGCGACATGCCGGTCCATTGCAGGTTGAACCCCGGCGGCAACTGCCCCGCCAGCGCCTCCATTTCGGCCAGGGCGTCGCCCGATGAAAGGCCGGGGGCAGGGGAGCCTTCGATCGACATGGCGGGCAGCGCGTTGTAGCGGTTGACCTGCTGGGCGCCGAAAACCCAGGCTTGCGTGGCGAAGGTCGAGAAATCGACGAACTCCCCCTGCGCGTTCGGCACCCGCCACAGCGCCAGATCCTTCGGCGCGGTCCGCGCCCAGGGCTCGCCCTGGACATAGACGCGCTTCACGCGGCCTTCGTAGAGGAAGTCGTTGACATAGGCGCTGGACCAGACGGTGGCGAGGAACGACCCGACATCCGCGGCGGTCACGCCCACCGCGCCGGCCTTGGCCCAGTCGATGTTCAGCTGGAATTGCGAGGAATCGTTGACGCCATTCGGACGCACCGCTGTCAGCTTTTCGCTTTGTGATGCCAACCCCAGCAACATGTTCCGCGCCTGGACCAGTTCTTCGTGGCTTTGACCCGCAGCCGCAGTCAACTGGGCCGAGAAGCCGTTGGAGTTGCCAAGCTCCATCACGGCGGGGGGAACGATGGGGATCACCATCGCCTCGCGGATGCCGCCCATCAGGGGACCAAAGGCCCGGCCCGCGATCGCCGCCGCAGAGGCCTGCGGGTCTTTCCGTTCGGACCAGTCCTTCAGCTTGACGAACATCATGCCCATGTTCTGACCCTGGCCCGCGAAAGAGAAGCCGCGCACCGCGAAGACGGATTCCACATTCTCGGCTTCGGCGGTGGTGAAGTAGCCCGCGACCTTCTGCATGACCGCTTCGGTCGCTTCGGCGGTGGAGCCCGGAGGCCCCTGGACGATGGTCAGAAGCGCGCCCTGATCCTCATCCGGCAGGAACGAGGTCGGCAGGTTCTGATACATCACCACCATGCCCCCGACGAGCAGCCCGTAGACCGCAAGCATCTGCAGGGGGCGCCGGACGGCCGTTCGGACGATGGCGGCGTAACCGCCCGTCACCCGGTCGAAGTTCCTTTCGAACCAGTCGCCAAAGCCTGTGCCGATGCGGCCAAGGATGCCCTGCCTGCGGTTGTGGACCCGCGCTTTGAGGAACGTGGCGCACAGGGCAGGGGTGAAGATCAGCGCGACCAGCACCGACAGCATCATCGCCGAAACGATGGTCACCGCGAACTGCTTGTACATCTCGCCGGTCGAACCGCCAAAGAAGGCCATCGGCACGAAGACCGCCGACACCACCAGCGCGATGCCGACCAGCGCGCCCGAGATTTCGTCCATCGACTTTCGCGTCGCTTCCAGCGGGCCGACATGTTCGTCATGCATGATGCGTTCGACGTTTTCGACGACGACGATGGCGTCATCGACCAGAAGCCCGATGGCCAGCACCATGGCCAGCATGGTCAGCGTGTTGATGCTGAACCCCAGCGCCGCCATGATGCCGAAGGTGCCCAGCAGCACGACCGGAACCGCCAGCGTCGGGATCAGGGTGGCGCGGAAGTTGTGCAGGAACAGCAGCATCACCAGGAAGACCAGGCCGATGGCCTCCACCAGCGTGCTGACCACGGCTTCGATCGAGATGAGGACGAAGGGCGTGGTGTCGTAGGGGATCACATAGCTGACCCCGGCGGGCAGGAATTTCGCCAGTTCGTCCACCTTGGCCTTGACCAGTTCCGCCGTCGCCAGTGCGTTCGCGCCCGAAGCGAGCTGGATCGCAATCCCCGAGGAGGGCTTGCCGTTGAAGTAGCCGGTGATTTCGTAGTTCTCGGTGCCCAGTTCGGCCCGCGCCACGTCGCGCAAGAGGACAAGGCCGCCATCGGTATCGGCGCGCAGCACGATCCGTTCGAAATCCTCGGGGGTTTTCAGAAGCGACTGCGCCGTGATCGTCGCGTTCAGCTGCTGGCCATCGGGGGCGGGCATAGCGCCGAAGCTGCCGGCGGAAATCTGGGCATTCTGCGCCCGGATCGCGGCGACGACCTGGTTGGGCGACAGGTCGTAATATTTCAGCTTCGTCGGATCGAGCCAGATCCGCATCGCGTATTCCGACCCGAAGACCTGCACCTTGCCGACGCCTTCAAGCCGCGAGATCGGCTCGACCATGTATGAGTTCAGGTAATCGGCAAGGTCGATGGCCGTGCGGCTGCCGTCGTCCGAGACAAGGCCCACCACCATCAGGAAGCCGGTCGCGGACTTTTCCACCGTCACCCCTTGGCGGGCGACGGCTTCGGGAAGGCTTGCCTCGGCCTGCGCGAGCTTGTTCTGGACCTGCACCTGCGCGATGTCGGCATCGGTTCCCAGATCGAAGGTCAGGGTGATGCTCGCCCCGCCGGTCGAGGTGGTCGATGAACTGATGTAGCGCAACCCGTCAAGGCCCGTCATCTCGCGTTCGATGATCTGGACGACCGTGTCGGCGACGATTTCCGCCGATGCGCCGGGGTAGGCGGTGCTGATGACGACCGAGGGCCCGGCGATGGTCGGATATTGGGAAATGGGCAGCCGAAGGATCGACAGCGCCCCGAGGCCCATGATGATGATCGCGATGACCCAGGCGAAGATGGGCCTATCGATGAAGAACCTTGCCATGGATCAGTTCTCCTTGACCGAGGGGGCCTGCGCGTCAGCCTGAGGGGCCGGTTCGCTGGGCACGATTTCGACCGGGGCGCCGGGACCGGCCTTCTGGAAGCCGGTCGTGACGATCTGGTCGCCCGCCGAAAGCCCCTCGGACACGACCCAGTTGTTCCCTGACGAGGTCAGGACCTTCAGGTTGCGCACCGCGATCTTGCCGCTGTCCACGACCCAGACCTGCGGCGTGCCGTCGACCTGCCGCATGACGGCCGATTGCGGCACCAGGAACACCCCCTTTTCCTCGGCCTGCGGCAGTTCGACTTCGACGTAAAGGCCGGGAAGCAGCAGATGATCGGGGTTGGGGAAGCCGATCCGAAGCGTGACCATGCCGGTGGTCGGCTCGACCCTTGGTTCGGCGGCGCGCAATTCGCCCTTGCTGGGATAGATCGTGTTGTTGGGCAGGATCATCGTGGCCTGCGCGGCGGGAAGGGCGGCTTGCCCGCCTGCACCCTGCCAGTTCAGAAGGTCGTTGGCCGATTGCGTCACGTCGACATAGACGGGATCCAGCGTGCGGATCGTGGTCAGGGCCGAAGGCTGCTGGGCGGCGACCAGCGACCCCGGCGTCGCCTGCGACAGCCCGATCACCCCAGAAATCGGCGCGCGGATCGTGGTGCGTTCCAGATCGATCTCGGCAGTCTGGAGCTGCGCCTGCGCCAGTTGCAGCGCCGCATCCGCCGCGTCCCGCGCCGCGATGGCGCTGTCCCGCCGCTGGCCCGACCCGGTGTTGGAGGAAAACAGATCCTCGGCCCGGCCCGCTTCGCGCACCGCCAGATCGAAGTTCGCCTTCGCCTGCGCGACTCCGGCGCGGGCTGCGCTTACTTGCGCGGCATAAGTTTCGTCTTCGATCTTGTAGAGCGGCTGGCCCGCCTCGACCCGGCCGCCTTCCTCGAACAGGCGCTCGCGGATGATGCCCGACACCTGTGGCCGGACCTCCGAGATGGTCGAGGCCTTGATCCGCCCCGGCAGGCGGGCGGTGATGATGTAATCGGTGGGTTTTGCCACGATGACTGTCACCTGCGGTGTTGGCTGTCCTTGGGGCGCCTGGGCGTTGGAAACACCCGGCAGGAGCCCGGCCACCAGGGCGCAGACGAGGAAAAAATTGCCGTTCGAAGCTGAAGTACGGGGCATGAGAAAGCTCTCTGGTTAGCGAAGGGATAAGCCGCGAAAGGCGCAGACAGAGGCTGCGCCGGGAACTGGGTTCGGAATGGTGCGTGCCGCAAGGGCCCGGTTTTCGGCGGTCAGTGGGTGGATGGGACGGAGCAGATCACAGGCCCGGATCCCTGAGCCGGAGCCAGGCGATCTGGCGGGACAGGAAACTGGTGCCGAAGTCGCACAAGCGGAAGGCTTGTCCCGAACGCATCCATTCACTGATCACACCGTTGAACGACACCATGAGCATGATGGCCGCTTCTTCGGGTGTCAATTCTGCCCGCAAGATGCCGTTGTCGCGGGCCTTGGTGGTGATGGTGCACAATGTAGCCCGCAAGTCCGCGTGAATCCTTGCCATCCATTCGGCGCCGTCCTTGCCGATGGAGAGGTCGGACATGATCCGGAACATGTGGTGCTGCCGCTCGTCCTCCTCGAAAGAGCGCAGAATGCAGGGAACGGCGGCCTCCAGCCCGGCCAGGGGATCGTCGTCCGTCGCTTCGGTGATGAACTTGATGATGTGTTCCTGGGGAACGAAGGAACGTTCGTGAAGCGCCGCAAGAAGGTCGGTCTTGTCCTTGAAGTGCCAGTAAAATGCACCCCGCGTCACGCCGGCGGCGCGTGAGATCTGTTCCAGCGTCGTTGCGGAAAAGCCTTGCGCAAAGAACGCAAGTTCTGCCGCGTCCATTATGGCCGCGCGCGTCTGTTCCGAATCTTCCTTGCTTCTGCGCATCGGGTTACTCCTGCCCACTTTAATATACATTCAGGTATGTATGTAAAGGATTTTGCTTTCTGCGCGTTGCCTCCGCAGGAAAGGTCCAGCGGCCTATGCGACCCCGCTTGTGCCGTTAATCATTGTAAAACTGTCATCAATTCGACATTCAGGGTTCATCTCTCCTCCTGAAGACCCGGGAAGCTTAACAGGAGGTGCATCCATGACCATTCGTTACCTTGGCGCGGTTTCCGTGCTCGCGCTGTTTGCCGGACCGGCCCTGGCAGAGCCGGTCTTCAACCGCATCGCGACCTTCCCGGTCGTCGCCAACATGGCGCAGGGCGAAGACACCGCCCGCAGTTCCTCGGCTGAAATCATCACCGCCTCGGAAGACGGCAAGACGCTGGTTTACACCGACAGCCCGCTGGGTGTGATCGGCTTTGTCGACATAACCGATCCCAAGGCGCCGAAGCCGCTGGGCAACGCCGCCGTGAAGGGCGAACCGACCACCGCGCACATCATCGGCGGCCGGGTGTTCGTGGGCGTCAACACCTCGGAAAGCAAGACCAACCCTTCGGGCCGGCTGGCGGTGATCGACCTGGGCGACCACAAGGAAGTCGCGTCCTGCGATCTGGGCGGGCAGCCGGATTCGGTGGCCGTGGCGAAGGACGGCAGCTTCCTGGCCATCGCCGTCGAGAACGAACGCGACGAGGATCTGAACGACGGCGCCCTGCCGCAGATGCCCGCGGGCTATGTCGTCAAGCTGCCGGTCAAGGACGGCGGTGTCGATTGCGCCGCCATGCAGAAGATCGACCTGACCGGTCTGGCCGCCATTGCGCCCGAAGACCCCGAGCCCGAATTCGTCAGCATCAATGACGCGGGCGAAATCGCGGTGACGCTGCAGGAAAACAACCACGTCGTCATCATCGGCGCCGATGGCAAGGTCGCCTCGCACTTCGCGGCGGGCGAAGTGTCGATGGAGGGCATCGACACCAAATCGGATGGCAAGCTGGCCTTTACCGGCAAGTTCGAAGACAAGCCACGCGAACCCGATGGCATCAAGTGGATTGATGGCGATCACGTCGTCATTGCCAACGAAGGCGACTGGAACGGCGGCACCCGCAGCTTCACCATCTTCAAGAAGGACGGCACGCTGGTCTTCGACAGCGGCAACAGCCTGGAACGTGCCATCGCCGAAATCGGTCACTACCCAGAAAAACGCTCGAAATCGAAGGGGGTGGAGCTGGAAAGCGTCGAATTTGCCACCATCGGCGGCAAGAACTACCTCTTCGCCGTGTCCGAACGCGCCTCGGTGATTGGCGTCTATGACGCGACCGATCCGGCCCAGCCGAAGCTTTTGCAGATCCTGCCCTCGGGCGTCAGCCCCGAAGGTCTGGTGGCGATCCCCGGCCGCAGCCTTCTGGCTTCGGCCAATGAGGTCGATTTGGGCGAGGACGGCGGCGCCCGCGCCCATGTGATGATCTATGAACTGCAAGACGCCGCCCCCGCCTATCCGACGATCACCGCCGCCGGGGCCGATCCGGTCATCGGCTGGGGCGCCATCGGCGCGCTGGCCGCCGATGCCGAAACGCCGGGCAAGCTTTATGCCGCCTCTGACAGCGTCTATGGCGCGATGCCTTCGATCTACGAGATCGACGCGACGCAGAAACCGGCGCGGATCGTCAAACAGACCGTCGTCACCCGTGGCGGCGACGCGGCGCAGAAGCTCGATATCGAAGGGCTGGTTTCCGATGGCAAAGGCGGCTTCTGGCTGGCCAACGAAGGCGATGCGAAAAAGCTGGTGCCGCATGCGATCCTGAACGTGAACGACAAGGGTGAGATCAAGAAGGAAATCGCCCTACCCGCCGAGCTTCTGGCGCATCAGACCCGTTTTGGCATCGAAGGCATCGCCAAGGTCGGCGACGTCTTGTGGATGGCCGTCCAGCGCGAATGGGGCAACGACCCGGAGGGGCAGGTGAAGCTTTTGGCCTACAACCTCGAGACCGAGGAATGGGGCGCGGTCCGCTATCCGCTGGAAGCCAAGGGCGAAGGCTGGATAGGTCTGTCGGAACTGGCGGTGAAGGGCGATCACCTGCATGTGCTGGAGCGTGACAACCTGATCGGCGACAAGGCGGTGGTGAAGAAGATCTTCCGCGTCAAGCTTGAAGATCTCAAACCCGCCGCGCTGGATGCCGACCTGCCGGTCGTCGCCAAGGAAGAAGTGCGCGACCTGCTGCCGGAACTGAAGGCGCTGACCAATGGTTATGCGCTCGACAAGGTCGAGGGCCTGACCTTCGACGCGGCTGGCGAGGGCTTTGTCATCACCGACAACGACGGTGTGGACGACAGTTCGGGCGAAACGCTGTTCTGGTCGATCGGCAAGATCGACTGAGCCTGGCCTGATCGATTTTGGGGCCGCCCTTCGGGGCGGTCTTTTCCGTCGTGATAACCATTGCGGCTGCGGCTGAAATCCCCGGGGGCTTTACCCGGGCGCAGGTTCACCGGGGCCGGCAGGATAGACCACCGACAGATCGTCACGGATCACGGCGCCGGGGGTCAGAACCGCGCGCTGGACCCGGCCTTCCTGCATCAGATGGAAAACGTCCTCGTTGCGGGCCAGAAGATGGTCCGCGATGATCCGCCTGTGGCATCGCCACCAGACCGCCTCTGAACACATCATGGCGCACTTCCTTGCCCTGCCCAGTCCGATGAGGGCGGCAAGCCCTTTCGCGAACTCTGCCGTCAGGGCGTAGTCTGCATAGTTGTGAAAGCTGCGGTTTCGCCAGGCGCCGTTCAGATCGGGTGGTACGGACTTCTCCTTTCCGCGACGACCGCCCAGAAGCGGGACATAGTCGTAGCCGATCTGAAACTGGGCCAGCGACCGGGATAGCCGGTCCTGATCGAACTGGGGATTGGCCCGTGAACCGGGGAGCCGACGCACATCCGCCACCACCCCGATTTCGGCAGCGCGAAGAATGTCCAGGAACGCGGCTGAGCTCCGGTTCGAATGTCCGACGGTAAAGAATGGATAGACCATCGACACCCCCCGGTCGTTACACAGTCTCATAGCGGGGCCTCGCCCGCCACGCGTCATCGCGCCGCGCGAATGGGGGAAGGGGCCAGCAGGTCCAGCAGGTCATCCGCCGTGCGGGGCATCGGGCCTGTGTCCGCGCAGGATCCCCGTGCCCGCGCGGCCAGCCACAGATCCACCAGAACCGGCGGCCTGAGGCCCGCTTTCGCCAGAAGGTCGGCATCGCACAGCACCGCCTCGGCACGGCCCTGCGCCAGCACCGTCCCACCCTGAAACAGCGCCACATCATCGGCGAGGGCCTGCGCCAGTTCGATGTCATGGGTTGAGAACACCAGCGTCATGCCGCGTTCGCCCAACGCGCGCAGAACGGCGATCAGCTGATCGGCCCCTGCGCGATCCAGACCGGCGGTGGGTTCGTCCAGCAGCAGGATCTCTGGCTCCATCGCCACGGCGCCCGCGATCGCCACCCGCTTCTTCTGCCCGCCCGACAGCATGTGCGGCGGCCGGTCCGCCAGATCGGCGATGCCCAGTGCCGCCATCGCGCCCTGCACCCGAAGGCGGGTTTCAGCCTCGGTCAGCCCTTGGTTGAGAGGGCCGAAAGACACATCTTCGGCCACGCTGGCGGCGAAGATCTGGTCATCGGCGTCCTGCAGCACCAGCGCCACCCGGCTGCGCCACTGGATCAGGCCGCGACGCGAATAATCGCCCGGATTGCCCGCAAGCCGCACCGTTCCCCGGTCGGGCCGGATCGAGCCGTTCAGATGCAGCAGCAAGGTCGATTTGCCCGCCCCGTTCGGCCCCAGGATGGCCAGTTTGCGCCCGGCCGTGATCGCCAGCGACAGCTGGCGCAGCGCCGGAACCTCGCCCGGGTAGGCATAATCGAGATCATCGGCGGAAAGGATCGTGGTCATGCCATGACTCCGGCCAGGAGAACCGCGATCTGGACGACCAGCACCAGCGCCACGGTCCGACCGCTGACCGGAACCGGCGACGACAGCACGCGCATTTCGCCCTGCCAGCCGCGCGCCGCAAGCCCGGTTTCCATCCGCCGCGCCCGCGCCATGGCGCGCGGCAAAAGGTTGGCGATCACCATCGCGGTCGAACGCAGCCTGCGGCGGGGGCTGGAATGCCCCAGCCGCGCCCGTTGCGCCGTGGTCATCGCCGCCGCCTCGTCCGCGATCAGGAAGACGAAGCGATAGGTCAAGAGCGCCAGTTCCACGATCTCGGCCGGAAGCCCGAGACGGCGCAGCCCGCCAAACAGGTCGGCCATCGGCGTCGTCAGGGCAAGGAAGATCAGGCAAAACGTGGCCGCCATGGCACGGACAACAAGCTGCGCCGCCTCAGCGCCACCGCCCGGCGCCAGCGAAACTCCGTCACCGCCGATCTGCACCAGCAGCATCGCGGCCCCGGAGGCCAGAAACCCCAGGGGCAGCGCCACCACCGTCAGCCACAGCCGCAGCGGCACCCGCGCGCCAAGGAAGGTAAAGCCAAGCATGGCCAGCCCCGCCAGCCCCGCCCCCGGCCAGGGCGGCAGAGCCAGCGCAAGGGCCAGAAACCCGCCAGCGATCAGCACCTTTTCGCCCAGGGCGCGGTGTCGCCAGTGGCTTTGACTGGCGGCGCGGTCAAGCATTCCGACCGACATCTCAGCCCCGCGTTGTCCCGGCGTCCCCATCGGCGGCCGGGCGGCGACGACCATGCACGCGGCCGATGACATAGCCGATCACAAAGGCGCCCAAAGCGGCCTGAAGGGCGAAGAACAGGCTCTCGATCTCGGCGCTTGGCGGTGTCCAGATCGGGTTGGCCCAAGGGGCGAAGTCCTTGCGACCCGCGATGAGATCGGCGACCTGACCATCCGCACCGCCGAACTCGCCGCCCAGGAACAGCGGGACAAGGATCAGGAGGGCGACGGCCAGCAGCATCCAGGCAGAGCGTTTCGACATCATTTCTCCTCCCCCGCCAGAACGGCAATGCGATCCTGGTCCCGGGCCTTGCCCGAAAGCGCCTCGATCACCACGACGGTCAGAAGCCCCTCGACAATGGCCAAAGGCACCTGCGTGACCGCAAAGACGGCGCCGAATTTCAGCGCGGCCCCGGCAATGCCCGACACCGGATCGGGATAGGCCAGCGCCAGTTGCAGCGAGGTGAAGACATAGGTGGCCAGATCGCCCAGGGCGGCCGCCAGAAACACCGAAACGGCGAAGGAGAACCCCGCGCGACCGGCCAGTTTCCAGATGCCATAGGCGAACCAGGGCCCGACAATCGCCATCGAAAACACATTGGCGCCCAGCGTCGTCAGCCCGCCATGCGCCAGCAAGAGCGCCTGGAACAGCAAGACGATCACCCCCAGCACCGCCATGACCGGGGGGCCGAAGACGATCGCCCCCAGACCGGTGCCGGTGGGGTGCGAACAGGACCCGGTGACAGAGGGGATCTTCAGCGCCGACAGCACGAAGGCGAACGCCCCCGCTGCGGCCAGCGTCAACCGCGCCTCGGGCCTTTCCCGGATCATCCTGCGAAGCCGCGCGACACCGGCCACCACGAATGGGGCCGAGGCGGCATACCACCCCAGCGCATGCGAAACGGGCAGAAAGCCCTCCATGATGTGCATGTCTCATCCCTCCACATCGGACGCGCTGCTATCGAAAGACCCGAAGGACACCCCGCCCGGGACGGCTTGCAGCGCACGAGCGATGGCAGGTCTCCTGACTTGCGGGTCGTTGCACCCGGTCGCCTTCCCGACCCGCGCCCCCTGTGGAAAGGGACGGTCAGTGGCATTTGACCGGGGACTCGCCGCTCACAGTTGCGGGGGCAGCCACGGATTCGGCCCCTGATGGGTAATCCTCACCGTGTTCCCTTTTCATCCCTTGGCTTTGGGAACCATCGCCGATCAGGTAATCGGCCCGGGGGAGGCTTGTCAATCTTGCCCTGATCGGGATGGCGGGTGGTGGTCGCATATGAAGTTGAACGTGCCGCTTTCGACTGCCGGTTCCTGCTGGTTTCAGAAACCGGGGCAGATTGCAGCCGCGCCCACCGCCTTTTCCAGGCCCTTCGCAAGGCAGGTCCGGCAACAGGAAAAGTTGTATCTGCAGTTCGTTATTTTCGGAGAAAGAGATCGCCTGGAAACGCCGCGCAGGTTTCTGCTGCCTAGCAGCGAACGCCGGGGAAGGACTGGCCGAGGCGCAGAACACCGTGATCCAGAGCCTGATGGCGAGCCGAAGCCGAATGGGCGCCGGTCCTGATCGCTATCGAGGAGCTGCACTGGGCGGATGCCGAAACCCTGCCGCCGACCGGGGGGGGGCGTAGCGGCCCTGTGCCGGTACCCGTGAGATTGGCCTAGGCGGGGGCTTCCCTGCCCGCCCAAGGCCACGGCAGGCGGGGGGGCGATACCCGCCTGCCACTCTGAATTGACCGGGGTTAGTGGCTTCCCCCGGTCGATAGGCGGCGGGTCGTAAGCGCCTTTCGGCCCGCCGCCACCTAGCTTGCCCGCCGCGCGTTAAGGGGTTTCTGCGTGGCTACTCGCCCCGGTCGGCGTCACGCTGGCCGGGGCTTTTATTCAGGTACTTCGTCGTAGGTATGCGAATCTCGGTTAGGTACGGCACGCGTGACTGTCGCGTGCGGATAGCGATTAGCCACAACTTCACGAATGCGGGTCGCCAATTCTGGACGCGCTTTCGCGCCCAAGATAACTCGGTCTACAACTTCTGGCGGAAACTCAGTTAGTTGTATCGGTGCTTCGGCGCTCCCAACGATCAGGTCGGCTTCACCGTTCTTGATATAGAGCCGCCATTCCCGTTCGTAGGACCAATCCGTTGTTTTTGATATGAACGCGGCCTGCGGATTCTCAAGAGGCTCATCAAGCTTGCCGTCGAAGTAGGTTCTGTTGCACAAATCCCTTGAG
>DJWG01000087.1 GCA_002440945.1 Rhodobacteraceae bacterium UBA6236
ATCGTCTCGAATGCCGATCTGTGCATCAACGGTACCACGGTTGGCCTTAACGCGCTGATCACGCACAACGGCGCAAAGACCGGCCTGATTGCCACCCGCGGCCATGAGGACAGCATCGAAATCCGCCTCGGTCACAAGGAAGACGGCTACCGCTACGATCCCGATTACCTGCCCGCGACCATGCTCGTGCCGCGCTACCTGCGCCGCGGCATATCCGAGCGTGTGCTGTCGAACGGCAAAATCCATACCCCCCTGAACGAAGACGATGTGCGCGAAGCCTGCCGTCACTTCCTGAAGGAAGGCGTGGAATCCGTTGCGATCAGCTTCGTCTGGTCCGTTCTTCACCCGGACCACGAACTTCGCGCCGCGGAAATCGTGCGCGAGATGATGCCCGATGCGCGCCTGACGGTCGGCAGCCAGCTTTACCCGCAGGTGCGGGAATACACCCGAACCTCGACCGCCATCGTCAATGCTTACCTTGCGCCAATCCTGCAACGCTATGTCGAAAAGGTGGATGCCTTTTTCCAAAGCCTCGGCGCGCGCCATCCGGTCCGCTATTTCCAGTCGAACGGCGGCCTTGCGCTGGGACGGGTGGTTTCGGACCAATCGGTTTATGCGATCAACTCCGGCCCTGCCTCGGCGCCGCAGGCAGCGCTTTGGCTGGGCGAACCGTGGGGGATGAAGGACATCATAACCGTCGACATGGGCGGAACCTCTTTCGACATCACGCTGACCCGCGACGGGCGGGCGAACGTGTCGAAGAACATCGACTTCCTGCGCTATCGGATCGGCATCCCGATGATCCAGGTCGAGACGCTTGGGGCGGGGGGCGGTTCGATCGGCTGGATCGACGCGATGGGTCTTTTGCAGATGGGCCCGCAATCGGCGGGTTCGGAACCCGGGCCTGCCTGTTACGGCCGGGGGGGCGGCAAACCGACCACCACGGATGCAAACCTGGTTCTCGGCTATCTGAACCCGGAAGGGCTGGTGGGGGGGCGCCTGCCACTGGATCTTGAAAAGGCGCGCCAGGCGATCAAGACCCATCTGGCCGATCCGCTGGGCATCAGCGTCGAGAAAGCCGCCTACGGGATGTTTACCATCGTCAACAACAACATGGTCAACGCCATCCGCCGCGTCTCGGTGGAACGCGGCTATGACCCACGCGATTTCGTGCTGAACTGCGCGGGTGGCGCCACGGCGGCCCATATCACCGCGCTTGCGCGGGAAATGGGCAGCCGCACAGTTCTCATCTCGAAGCTGGCCTCGGGGCTTTGCGCTTTCGGGCAGATCCTGTCTGACGTGAAATACAACTACATGGCCCCCGTTGCGGCACGTCTGGAAGGGGCGGACGCGGCGGCGCGGCTGGACGGACTTTTCAACCAGCTGGAAGCGCGGGGGCGCGCCGACCTTGCCGCCGACGGCTTCACCGAAGACCGCATCTCGATCCGCCGCAGCCTTGACATGCGCTATGTCGGGCAGGTGCATGAATGCACCGTGGATATCGAGCCGTTCGAGGTTACGGAAGACGCACTGGAACGCCTGAAAGCCGCATTCCACGCTCGTCACGAAGAACTTTACACCTATTCCGAACTGCACAGCGCCGTTGAAGTGGTGAACGTGGAAAGCGCGATCACGGGGGCAGTGGACAGGCCGGCCCGCATGACCGTGGCCCAGGGCAAAGGCGCGCATTCGGCGCTGATCCGAACCCGCGAGATGATCTTCAATGCAAATGGCATCAAGCAAGACACCCCGGTCTATGACGGGGCGCGCTTGGGTGCGGGTGACAGCATCGCCGGTCCCGCCGTCATCCAGGAAGTGACTACGACGATCGTGATCGAACCCGGTTGGACGGCGCGGCTGGATGCCAATGGCGCCTATGTCATCACCGTTGGCACCAGCACCGCCGAACCCGCAATCGCCCGGCTTGAAGAGGCGATGCCGGCCTGACCCGCAGGCAGGGCCCCGGGTCGTGCGGTCACCGCGCGGACCCGGCCCGCCACCCGCCCGCGCTTTTCCGTCTTTACCGAAGTTCGATCTGCCGATCCGTCGGCAGGCGAAGAACCACGCCTTCTTTCCAAAACCGTCCATAATCAACAACCGGGAGACTTGCACATGGCTGGATCGATCGATTCCACAGCCGATACAGGACAGGAACTGGCCTTTGCCTACCGACCTGTTCCGCTTGACAAACGCATCAATCGAATGCCGCTCACCATGGCATGGTGGTCGGTGTGTTCGGCGATGTTCTATCTTTTTGTTTCCGCATCGCTGGCGCTGGCCTACGGGTCTTGGAACGCCATCGTGGGGATGGTTCTGGCCGTCGGCTCCTTCGGGATCGTGAACGCCATTCTCGTGCGACATTCGATCCGCACCGGGCTTTCGGTATCGCTGTTTTCGCGCATTCTTCTGGGTCAGACGGGCGCCGCGATCGCCACGCTGATCTTCTTCGCAACGGCGATCTACTATGCCGTGTTCGAGGGATCGGTCATCGCGGTGGCGTTGCAGGAATATGCCGGGATTGCCTATCCCGTCGCGGCGCTGATCGTGGTCGTCTATTCGGTCGCGCTGATCTTCGGGTCGATTCAGAACTGGCTGGACAAGTTCAATGGCATCCTGCTGCCCTTCTATGTGATCGGCCTGACTGCCGCCGTTGTCCTGACCATCGCGGAATACGGCTATTCGGACGCCTGGCTGCACCTTGGTCCCGCCGATGGCACGATCAGCGGCAGCGGCATCTGGGGATGCTTTGTCGCTTATATGGGGGTCTGGGTGTTGATGATGTATACCTACGACTACGCCCGCTTTGGCCGTGTCGAGGATTCAGACTTCCACGCCCGCGTGAACTTCGGCACCCCGTTCTATCTGGTGACGTTCTTGCTGAACGGCCTTGTCGGTATCTTCCTGGCGGCAAGCCTGCCGACCGAAGGCGGCGTCACCGAAACCTCGGTGGTCTTCGCGCTCATCAAGGTGATGGGGCTTGGTGGGCTGGTCTTCGTCTGGGTTTCCCAGACCCGGATCAATACGGCCAATTACTATCTTGCTGCCGTCAACATGGAAAGCTTCGCCCAGACCGCCTTCCGGTTGCGCGCGCCCAAGATCCTCTGGGCCGTGGTGGTCGGTGTCATCACCTACGGGCTGATGATGTCTGATGTGTTCGCCTATATCCTTCAGGCGCTTGCCTATCAGGGGATCTTCGTCGTGGCCTGGGTGGCCATTGCCGTCGTCCATATCCTGTCCGAGGGCAAATCCGGGGCAGATTTCGACCGGCAGCACGTCCGTTTGTCGGAAACTCCGGCCGTAAACATGGTCGGGCTCGGCGCCTGGTTTCTGGGCGCTGCGGCGGGTCTGGCGCTGCACTTCGCGCAGGGCTCCCTGGCGACCTATTCCGCGCCAGCGACGTTCATCGTGGCGGCAGTCGCCTATCTGGTCCTGTCACGGGGCCGCAATTCCGCCGCTGCCACCCAAGAGGGCTGAACCCAAGTCTGCGCCACAATAGATCCGGCGATCGAAAGGTCGTCGGATCTACTTGCGATTATCGCCGAATCTCTCAGAAAGGCACTGTCCGGGCAGGGACATCCGGTTGAGCGGTTGAGCGGTTGGCGCTGGCATCTGGACAAGATGTTTATGAAGGCCAACGGAGAGCGCCACTATCTCTGGCGCGCCGTCGATCACAAGGGCGAGCTGCTGGCAAGCTTCGTCTCCAAGACCCGCGATCGCAAGGCAGCCTTGAAATTCCTGAAGTCCGCGTCGCCATGGGGCGGCCTGACACCGTCGTTACCCACAGGCTGCGCTCCCCTAGCAGGCTGCTGAAATAGTCAGT
>DJWG01000041.1 GCA_002440945.1 Rhodobacteraceae bacterium UBA6236
CATGTATTCCGAGCACGGGTTCGACCCGCGGATCTGGCCGTCTTCCGGGCAGGTATGCCAGGCGTTCACCGTGTCGTGGAACTGGATGCCGGGATCGGCGCAGGCCCAGGCGGCGTGGCCGATTTTCGCCCAGAGCTCGCGCGCCGAAACGGTCTTGGCGACCTTGCCGTCGGTGCGGCGGATCAGCTCCCACGGCTTGTCTTCCCGCACCGCGCGCAGGAAGGCGTCCGTCACGCGGACCGAGTTGTTGGAGTTCTGGCCCGAGACGCTGGCATAGGCCTCGCTGTCCCAGTCGGTGTCATAGGTCGGGAATTCGATCGAATCGAACCCCTGCTTTGCGTAGTCCAAGACCCGCTTGACGTAAGTTTCTGGAATTGCCACCTTTTTCGCCGCACGGATCGCGGCTTTCAGGCTGTCGTTGCGCGACGGATCGACGGCATCCTCGGAAGATCCGTCCCACTGGCGGATCGCGGCAAAGATCTCGTTCAGCTGGCGTTCGTGCATCTTGGAGCCGGCCACAAGGGCGGCAACCTTCTGTTCCTCGATCACCTTCCAGTCGATGAACTGTTCGATATCGGGGTGATCCATGTCGATGATCACCATCTTGGCCGCGCGGCGCGTGGTGCCGCCCGATTTGATGGCGCCCGCGGCGCGATCACCGATCTTCAGAAACCCCATTAGGCCCGAGGATTTTCCGCCGCCCGACAGGCTTTCCCCTTCGCCGCGGAGAGACGAGAAGTTGGTGCCGGTGCCCGAACCGTATTTGAAAAGCCGCGCTTCCCGCACCCAGAGGTCCATTATCCCGCCGTCGTTCACCAGATCGTCCGAAACCGACTGGATGAAGCAGGCATGGGGCTGCGGGTGTTCATAGGCGCTGTCCGACTTCACCAGCTTGCCGGTCTTGTAGTCGACGTAGAAATGCCCCTGGCTCGGGCCGTCGATGCCATAGGCCCAGTGNNTGCAGGCCGGTGTTGAACCACTGCGGGCTGTTCGGCGCGCCCATCTGCGCGGCGAGCGTGAAGCGCATTTCATCGTAATAGGCGCGGGCGTCGTCTTCGGTGGTGAAATAGCCACCCTTCCAGCCCCAATAGGCCCAGGCGCCCGCCAGGCGGTCGAAGACCTGCTTGGCGGAGGTTTCGCCGGTGAACCGTTCGGCTTCGGGCAGCTTGGCCAGTTGGTCCTCGTCGGGGATCGAACGCCAGAGGAAATCGGGCACGCCCTTTTCGCGCACGCGGGCCATGCGGGTCGGAACGCCGGCCTTGCGGAAGTATTTCTGCGCCAGAACGTCGGCCGCGACCTGGCTCCAGCCGGCGGGGACTTCGACGGCTTCGTTGCGGAACACGATCTTGCCATCCGGGTTGCGGATTTCGGACGTGGTCGTCGTGAACTCCAGCTCCGCGTAGGCATCCGCCCCGGCTTTTGTAAACTTGCGCTCGATCTTCATCTCTGCCCCCGATTTACATCTTGCGGCAAGGATCTGGGCCCCTTTCGCCGCGCTTTTGGCCACTGTTCCGGGCAGGCAATCGCGGATCTGGCCGCCTTGCATCGCATCCGGCCGACTTACACTATATGTAGTGTTACAATCGATCAGCACGCACTAACTGGCGTGGCATGGGGGGTAGCGTCAACCGAATTTTTACCCTCCCGGAGGATCATTTCGCCTTGACGCAGGGGGGCGGCGCGGGCCCTTCGATTCCTTCACAACATGTCCCCAAGGGCGCCGGGGTAAAAATCCCAAGAAAGCCGCCCAATTGCCTGACCGGGCTGAGAGAATGGCGGAACTTTTCCACAGGCTGTGGGCGACGCGGGCCGGGAAAGGTGCAAAATCGGGTGTGGGAAAAAAAACGCAGTCCAGGTTTGTGTCTGCGGGGCTTGGCACCTTCAGACGGGTCAGAAACGCCCCCCTGGGGGCTGCGGATTTGAAGAATCGCACTGCGACCCCATCCTGCGATTTCCGAAACAATAACCCCCATTTCGCAAAACTGTTACGAAATACAGCCCGGAACCTGACCGTCGGCACAGTTCGCATTCAAAGGGAGGGAAGAATGGTCGGGGCGAGAAGATTCGAACTTCCGACCTACGGTACCCAAAACCGTCGCGCTACCAGGCTGCGCTACGCCCCGACGGAAACGTGCTTATCCTGTTGGAAGCGAAAGGGGAAGCACCCAGTTCACATGGCCGAGGCAACAAAACGATGACAGGCGTCAGCGGCAGGGCACCGCGGCTTGCGCGGGATCGATGGCGGGATGGACCAGCGCCGCGCCTTCGGGGATGCCAAGCCGCCCGGCAAGGCCACCGTTGATTTCCAGGACGAAGCGGATTCCATCGCCGCCCGGGATCGGGGTTTCATCCCCGGGACGTGCCTCGCGGGCGATGTGGCGCACACGGCCGCTGTCATCCATGAACAGCATATCAAGTGGAAGAAGCGTGTTTTTCATCCAGAAGGCCACACTCTGCGGGCGTTCATAGACAAACAGCATCCCGGCCCCGGCCGCCATCCGGTCGCGGAACATCAGGCCCTTGGCGCGTTCCTCGGGGCTGTCGGCGATTTCCACGCTGAACACGGCCTTGCCACCATCCCAGACCAGTTCGGCCCTCTCCGGCACGCATTCCGCCGCCGCCGTCCCCGCAAGGGTGAGCGCCCCACAGGCAAGCCGGACGGCGCGGAGCTTCATTTCCGTTCGCGCAGGGCAGCTTCCCAGGGCATCACCTGCGCCGCCATACGGCCGCGCTTGCCTTCGACGACGCGCAAGGCCACCGCCTCGCCCGCCTGAAGATCGGCGAAGCCCGAGCGGCGCAGAACCTCGACATGGATGAAGACATCCTCGGGCAGCGCAAAGACATTGGCGAAACCGAAGCCCTTGATCTTGTCGAACCACTTCACCCGCGCCGGTTCCAGCGGCAGGGACTGGATTTCAGCGAGGTCGTGGATCATGTCTTCGGGCAGGCCCGCCGGTTCGCTTTCGGGGGGCTGGATTTCCAGAACCTCGACCGCCTGGAAGCCACGGTCGGTCTTCTGAACCACGACGACGATGCGCGCATTGTCGGCGACCGAACCCTGGCCAAAGTTCCGCAGGACGTTGGCATGCAGAAGGATGTCACTGCCGCCTTCATCCGCGACAATGAATCCGAACCCCTTACCGGGGTCGAACCATTTGACCCGGCCTGTGACTTGCTGCCGGTTCTGGTTGTCCTGCGCCATGCGGATTGGTTCCTGCTTTTTTGCGTGCGCCCCGAGGACTCTCATTCGTGACCAGCAATTTCAAGTGCGAACTGCACAATTTTGCAAAGTAGACAGCCCGCGAAAAACCATCAGGGGTTGAGTCGGGCGATTGTCCACGGGTCGGAGACGGTTTCCCGCCGCCAGCGGAACCGGTCATGAAGGCGAAACGCGCCATCGGCCCAGAATTCGATTTCAAGCGGCAATATGCGAAACCCGCCCCAATGCGGGGGGCGTTTCGGATTCGGACCGTGGGTCGCCGTCATCCGGGCCACCCGCGCCATCAGCGCCATCCGCGACTCAAGCGGCCTCGACTGATCCGAGGCCCAGGCGCCCAACCGACTTTGCAACGAACGCGAGGCGTAATAGTCGTCCGCCTTCGGACCTTCCTCTCGCGTCACCACACCGCGCACCCGGATCTGGCGGCGGAGCGATTTCCAATGCATGACGAAGGCCGCCTTGCCCGAGGCCGTGATCTCCCCGCCCTTGGCCGAGCCGTAGTTGGTGTAGAAGACGAAAGCGCCGGTGCCATCCGCTTGATTTCCCTCGATCTCCTTCAAAAGCACCATTCGGACGTTCGGAAGGCCATCAGGGTCCACCGTCGCCAGGGCTATGGCGTTGGGGTCGTTTGGTTCCGTTTCTTCCGCTTCGGCCAGCCAGTGGCGGGCGATCTCGAACGGATCGTCTCCTGCGAAAATCCCGCTGCGGTCGGCCATGGCGGTCTCCTGTCTTTTGGTGCTGACGGCGGCGGCGCACCAACTGGTTGTGTTCGTTTCCGTCTTTCCCGACCGGCGGGCAAGGCCTTGAAGCGACGGGTCACTTCGCCTAATGCTGCCTGCGAACCGATCAAAACGGGCGTGGGGACAGATATGGCAACCAAACTGATGGCGGGCAAGCGCGGGNNTTGCCTGGGGCATCGCCAAGGCGCTCGCCTCGGAAGGCGCGGAACTGGCTTTGTCCTATCAGGGCGATGCGCTCAAGAAGCGTGTACAGCCGCTGGCCGCCGAACTGGGCACGACCCGGATGTTCGACTGCGATGTGTCGGACGAAGCCTCGCTCGACGCGCTTTTCGCGGATCTGGAAAAGGCTTGGGGCAAGCTTGACTTCCTCGTCCATGCCATTGGTTTTTCGGACAAGAACGAACTCCGCGGCCGCTATGTGGAAACCTCGATCGAGAACTTCCGCATGACCATGGACATCTCGGTCTATTC
>DJWG01000119.1 GCA_002440945.1 Rhodobacteraceae bacterium UBA6236
CGATGGCCAGCACCAGCGCGAACATCGTCAGCGTGTTGATGGTCAGCCCGAACAGCGCCAGCACCCCGAAGGTGCCCAGAAGCACCACCGGCACCGCGACCGTGGGGATGATCGTCGCCCGCCAGCTTTGCAGGAAGACAAGGATCACCAGAAAGACCAGCGCCACGGCTTCGAAAAGCGTGCTGTAGACCTTGCCGATGGATTCCTCGATGAAGGGCGAGGTGTCGTAGGGATAGGCGACCTCGACCCCTTCGGGCAGCGCTGGGACGATGCGGTCGAGCGTGGCGCGCACCCCCGCCGCCGTATCGACGGCATTGGCCCCGGTGGCAAGGTTCACGCCGAAGCCCGCGCCGGGCATGCCGTTGAACCGCGCGCTGGACCCGTAGCTTTCCTGCCCGATCTCGACCCGCGCCACGTCCGACAGGTAAACCGTGCCGCCTTCGGCCTCGGTCCGCAGGATGATGTGCTCGAATTCCTCGACCGACGAAAGCTGGGTCTGCGCCGAAAGCGCGACGGTCAGCTGCTGGCCCGGAACCACCGGCTGCGCGCCCAAAGATCCGACGCTGACGGTCGAATTCTGTTCGGCGATGGCCGAGGTCACGTCCGAAGGCATCATCTGGTAGCGTGCCAGCTTCAGCGGATCGAGCCAGACCCGCATCGCATAGGCCGACCCGAAGATGTCGATGGCCCCCACGCCTTCGGTGCGCAGCACCGCATCTTCGACCAGCTGGCGCAGGACGTCGCCCAGCTGCAACGAGGTGTAGCGCCCGTCGCGCGACACCAGCGCCCCCACCATCAGCGTCGATGTCCCCGACCGCGTCACCGAAATCCCGCGCTGCTGCACCGTGTCGGGCAGGCCGTTCTGGATCATCTGAAGTTTGTTCTGGACCTGGATCTGCGCCATGTCCGGGTCGATGGCATCGGAAAACACCAGCGACACCGAAGACCGTCCCGACGCCGATGAGGTCGAGGTCATGTAAAGCAGCCCGTCCAGCCCGGTCAGCCCGTCCTCGATCACCGAAGTGACCGAGTTTTCCGTGACCTCGGCCGAGGCGCCCTGATAGGTGGCGCTGACCCGCACCGTCGTGGGCGCGATGTTGGGGTATTGCGAAATCGGCAGGGTAGAGAGCCCCCAGGCGCCGAACAGCATGGTGATGATCGCCAGCACCCAGGCAAAGACCGGTCGGTCGATGAAGAACTGCGCCATCGCTCAGTTTCCGGGCTTCGGACTGTCGGCGGCTTTGGGCGATCCCGCGTTCGGCTGGGCGGTCCTGACCACGCCCAGGGCGTCGATGGTGACGGGAACGGGCCTTACCTCGGCCCCTTCGCGCAGGTTGGTCGTGCCATCGACCAAAAGCGTGTCACCCGCCGCAACCCCGGCGGTGACCACCCAGGCATTGCCATAGGTGCCCGAGGCGATGAGCTTCACGCCCTTGGCCTTGCCCTCCACCGCCACCCAGGCATTGAGGCTGCCATCCGGCCCCCGGGTCGTGGCGCGCTGCGGAACCAGGATCGCCTCGATCCGGCCCTGTTCCAGATCGCCGCGCAGGAACATGCCGGGCAGGATGCGGCCATCGGGGTTCGGGAAGCGGAACCGCAGGCTCCGCGTCGCCGTGGTGGCCGAAACCGTGGGGCCGGGGGCGACCAGTTCGCCCAAGGGTTCGTAGGGCGTTCCGTCTTCCAGCGTCAGGCGCAAATGCGCCGCCTCTGATGCGCGGACCTCGCCCTTGGCGATGCGTTCGGCCAGGCGCAGGCTGTTGACCGAAGGTTCGGTGACATCGACATAGATCGGGTCGATCTGCACCAGTTGGGCCAGCGCCTCGGACTGGTTGGCGGTGACCAGATCGCCGACCGAAACCGCCTCCACGCCGATGATCCCTGAAATCGGCGCCGTGACCGTGGTCCAGGAAAGCTGTGCCTTTGCCAGCCGCACCTGCGCCTGGGCTTCTTCGACATCGGCCCGGGCCGCAAGTGCTGCGGCGCGCGCGGCATCAAGCACGACCGTCGTCGATGCCGCACCTTCCAGTTTCTTGGCCCGCGACTGCGCCGCCTCGGCCACCGGCAGCTTCGCCTCCGCCCGGGCCAGCGCGGCCTCGGCGGTGACAAGCGCGGCCTCGTAGGTCAGCGGGTCGATGCGGAACAGGGGCGCTCCGGCTTCGACCCGGGTGCCGGGGGTGTAGAGGATTTCGGTCAGGATGCCGCCGACGCGCGGACGGATCGCGGTCGCCGCATGGGCGACGGCGCGGCCGGGCAGGGTGACGGACAGGGGAACGACCTCGGACCCGAGCTGCATCACGCCCACATCCACCGGTCCGCGCGCGGGCTTGCCGCCGGGTGCGGGGGCCTTGCCCGTCTGAGCGCCGGCCTGCGTTCCGCCGCCTTGCGCTGCCCCTCCCTGAACTGCCCCTCCTTGCGCCGGTGCTTGCGCGCCCGTAGCCGCCTGCGACTGCGCCGGAAGCGGCAGCCCCATCGCAACCGCCAGAAGAAGGCCGGTCAGCAACCGACAGGCCCCCTGGGTCGGGAAGGATCTGCGGATCGGGGCAGGTCGGGCGGGCAAGGGGCGCATGGATCTCCGGGCGTGTTCGCTTCTGGCGGACCCTTGGCCAGCCTTGGTTCCGATCTGGGGGCGACTGTAAGCCCGACCGCGTATTGCGGCAACCGACCCGGCAAATGCCCCTGAGGCAATGATACGGGCGGCGTGCGATTTTCCGTCGCCGTCCCGAAAGATTTTCGGGAGGGTTAATCCGCGATCATGACGATTTCTTGTCCCCGAGCCCGCCGGCGGGGTTCAGCCCTGCCGCACGATGTCGACCGAGATTTCCACCGCCGGGACAGCGCCACGGTTTTCAAGCCAGTGGAGGGTGTTCCGGTCCTCGGGCCAGCCCGGGCCCGGCCCATATTCCGTGGCGACGCCGTTGCGGTGATCGGTGATGGTGCCTTCAAGAATGAAGACCGTTCCGGGGCGGTCCACATGATCATGCAGCGGTCCGAAAACCCCGCCCGGTGCGATCGTCACCTTGCGCATCCGAAGCTGACGCCCCTCCATCCCGTTGATCTCGGGGCCAAGGTCGATGGAGGCCAGCAGCTCCACCGTGACCCCTCGTGTTTCGGGGCTGCGTTCGGTTGTCATGATGCGATCCTCCCTGTTCTGCCCGGCTTGATGCCGGGTCCGTCAGCGAAGATGGGGGTGGCACGGCGGCAGCAAAAGCCTGCCGGGGCGTCACTTTGCCACGATCAGCCCCGCGCCGCCCCTGGCCGCACTCAGTGACCGGCCCCGGCAGCAAGCTTCCGGTCCGGCTCCTCGGGGGCTTTCGGCATCTCGCGGGGCGAAATCAGCGTGTAGAACATCGGCACGACAAAAAGCGTGAAGATCGTGCCGACGCTGATCCCGGTGAAGATCACAAGGCCCATCGAATAGCGTGCCGCAGCCCCTGCGCCTTGCGCCACGATCAGCGGCACGACCCCCAGCGCCATCGCCGCCGTGGTCATCAGGATCGGCCGCAGCCGCACCTTGGCCGAGGCGACGATGCCGTCGCGGCGCGACAACCCGCGCTCGCGGCGGATCTGGTTGGCGAATTCCACCAGCAGGATGCCATGCTTGGTGATCAGCCCGATCAGCGTGATCAGCCCGACCTGCGTGTAGATGTTCAGCGTGCCCAGCCCGAGGTTCAGCGGCACGATGGCCCCGAAGATCGACAAGGGCACCGACATGAGGATGATCAGCGGATCGCGGAAGCTTTCGAACTGCGCCGAAAGCACCAGATAGATCGCGATGATCGCCAGCGCGAAGGCGATGACGATGGTATTGCCTTCCGTTACCTCCAATCGCGACTGGCCGGAATAGTCGATGAAGAACCCGTCGGGCAGGATCGGCTGGGCGATCCCGCGCAGCGTCGCAAGCCCGTCGCCCGTCGACATGCCGATCATCGGCAGGGCGCTGATGGTGGTCGAGTTCAGCTGGTTGAACTGCTCGATCGCGGCGGGGGAGACGTTGGTGGTGATCTTCGCCACCGCCGACAGCGGCACCATGTCGCCAGTCATCGAGCGGATGTAGAAATCGCCCAGCTTTTCAGGGTTGGCGCGATATTCGGGCGGCACCTGCATGATGATGTCGTAGCTGTTCGAATCCCGGTCGAACTGCGAAATCGCCCCGCCGCCCACCAAGAGCCCCAGTGTCGTGCCGACGTCGCGGGCCGGAAGGTTCAGCGCCGCCGCCCGTTCGCGGTCGATGCTGATCGTCACCTGCGGCGCGTCATAGGCCAACGAGTTCTGGACGACGATGAACTTGCCCGAGGCCATCGCCTCGCCCTTGATCTGTTCGCCGATCTCGTAGACGCGCGACGGATCGCCCGTCGATTGCACGACCATGCTGATCGGAAGGCCGCCGCCCGCACCCGGCAGCGAGGGCGGCGAGAAGACGAAGGCCTGCACGCCGGCGATGCCGTCGATCCGGGCTTGCAGATCGGCCTGGATCTCTTTCTGCGACCGGTCGCGTTCCGCCCAGTCCTTGAAGGCCCAAAGCGCGATGCCGCTGTTGGTCGCGCCGCCGAAGCCGGTGATCGAGAAGTCGATCTTGCGTTCTGGCAGGTCCACCGTCTTTTCGCGCATCTGGCGGATATAGGTGTCGGTGTAATCCGTGGTCGCGTAGGGGGGGGCGTTCACGATGGCAAACAGCGCGCCGATGTCTTCTTCCGGCGCAAGCTCGCTTGAGGTCTTGGTGTAAAGCCAGCCCATCAGCCCGACCAGCACCAGAACCACCAGAACCGTCACCGGCCGGTAGTCGAGCGAGCTGGACACCCGCCGTTCGTACCAGCCCGCCAGCCGGTCGAAGGTGTTGTCAACGAAATGCTGGAACCGGCTGTGACCGCCACGCTTCAGGATGCGGGCCGCCATCATCGGCGTGATGGTCAGCGCCACCATCCCCGAGATGACCACCGCCCCGGCCAAAGTCATGGCGAATTCCCGGAAAAGCGACCCGGTCAGCCCGCCGGTGAAGGCCAGGGGCGCAAAGACCGCCGCCAGCGTGATCGTCATGGCGACGACGGGGCCGAAGATTTCCTTCATGCCAAGGAAGGCGGCCTGCATGGGCGTGAGGCCTTCCTCGATATGGCGGTGGATGTTTTCCACCACCANNCCACCAGCCCGATCGCCAGCACCATCGCCAGAAGCGACAGAAGGTTGATCGAATAGCCCAGCATGAACAGGATGAACATCACCCCCACCAGCGACAGCGGGATCGTCACGATAGGCATGAGCACCGACCGGAACGAGCCGAGGAACAAGAGGATGATGACGATGACGATGGCCACGGCTTCCGCGATGGTCTTGAACACCTCGTCGATCGACGCGCTGATCTGTTCCGTGCTGTCGTAGACCATCTTGACCGACATGCCCTGCGGCAGGCTCGACTGGATCGAGGGAAGTTCGTCGATCACCGCCGCCGACATGTCGAGAGGGTTGGTCGCGGGTGTCGGGAAGACGCCGATGAAGGTGCCCGGTTCGCCGTTGAAGGTCACGACCGTGTCGGTCGATGCGGCGGCGAGTTCGACCCGCGCCACGTCGCGCAGCCGCACCACCTGATCGCCGTCCGACTTGATCGGCAGCGCGCCGAAGGCTTCGGGCGTTTGCAGGGTTGACTGCATGGTGATCGAATAGGTGACGTATTCGTTGCGGGTCTTGCCCGGCGCCGAGAGGAAGTTGGCGCTGTTGATCGCCGCCATCACCTCGGCCGCGGTCAACCCGTGACCCGCCAGACGGATCGGGTCGATCCAGACCCGCATCGCGTATTCCTGCCCACCGATGACCTGGATTTCCGCCACGCCGGGAATGGTGGACATGCGGGGCCGGATCACGCGCTCGATATATTCGGTCAGCTGTTCGGCGGTCATGTTGGGGTTCTGCATCGCCAGATACATGGTGGCGAAGGTCATCCCGGTGCCCTTGACGATGGTCGGGTCCTTGGCGTCGGTGGGCAGTTCGCTGCGCACCTGCTGGACCTTGGACATCACTTCCGTCAGCGCCACGTCGGGGTTGGCGCCGAGCCGCATGTTCACCGTCACGACCGAGGCCGAAGGCCGCGATTGCGAGGTGACGTAATCGACATTTTCGGTGGTCGAGACCGCCCGTGCGATGGGCGAGGTCACGAAGCCCTGGATCAGGTCGGCCGAGGCGCCGGGATAGACGGTGGTGATGGTGATGACGGTCTCATCGACCTTCGGATACTGGCGGACCTGAAGGCTGAAGACCCCTTGCAGGCCCAGAAGCAGGATCAGCAGGCCAAGGACGATCGACAGGACCGGCCGCTTGATGAAGATGTCCGAGAGGCTCATTTGCTGGCCGTCCCTTCGCCATTGCCTTCCGTCGCCGCAGCGCCACCGGCGGCGGGCTGCACCGCCGGGTTCACGCTGTTGTCGATCCTGGCGGGCATCCCGTTCGACAGCCGGTTCTGCCCTGCCGTCACCACCTGATCGCCCGCAGCGATGCCCTTGAGCATTTCCACCAGGCCGCCCGACCTGCGACCGACCTGCACGAAGACCTGTTGCAGGACCAGTTGCGGTTCCGTCCCGGCCGGGGCAGTCGCAGCAGCGTCCGTGGAGGCCGGAGCAGCCGGGGCCGGGGTGGCGCCACCTTGTGCCTCGGCAGGCTTCGGCCGCACGACATAGACGTAATCGCCGTAAAGGCTCGACACGAGCGTGGTCTGGGGCAGGGCGATCACGCCTTCTTCGGTCGGCAGCTTGACCTCGATCCGCACGAATTGCCCCGGCGTCAGCCCGCCGTTGACGCCGTGGATCGTGCCGCGCAGCGAGACCATGCGGCTGTCGGGGTCGACCCGCGGGTCGATGCCGGCGATTTCACCGCGGTAGGATTGTTCGGCGCCCTCGATCCGCACTTCCAGCGGCAGGCCGATCTTCAACTGCGGCAGTTCCTGTTCCGGCAGGCTGAAATCCACCCGCATCGTGTCCAGGTCCTGCAGCGTGGTCACGTTCATGCCCGGCGCCACATATTGCCCCAGATCGACACGGCTGAGCCCGATGGTGCCCTGGAAGGGCGCGCTCAGCTGCCGCTGTTCCAGAAGCGCCGTCGCGCGGGCAACCTGCGCCTCGGACGCGCGGGCGGCGGCTTCCGAACTGTCAAGCGACACGTTCGTCGCCACGCCCCGGCTTTGCAGCTCGCGCGCACGGGCCAGGTTGGTCCGGTCCAGTTCCAGCGCGGTGCGGGCGGCTTCCAGATCGGCGCGCTGCACGACATTGTCGAGCCGCAAAAGCACATCGCCCGCCGCGACATGCTGGTTCGACTTGAACAGGATCTCCTTCACCACGCCCGCCGTTTCGACCGTCAGATCGACCCCCTGCGAGGCGTTGACGGTGCCGATGGCCTCGATCACCGGATGCCAGGGCTCGGGCTTCGCCTCGACGGTCGAGACGCTCATCGTGGGCATCGGACGGCTGGCGAAGAACTGCGCGATCCCCTTTGATCGCATGATGTTGAAACCCACGAGCCCCCCCGCGACCAGCGCCAGAAGGAGGACTGCGATGACAAGACGCTTGATCATGGGAATACCTCGTCGGACCGGGCCTAAACCTGTATCGGGAATGCCCGAAAAACTGGTGCAGGATAGTCAGTTTGTCATTCCCGGCCCAGAGTCAATCAAACCCCTGTGTTCCGTTGCGGCTTTTGGCCGTGGATGTGGCTTTGGGGGGTGGTCAGGCCGCCTGCGAGAGGATTTCGAACGACCGAAGGCGCGCGTCGAAGTCATGGACATCCGACACCACCATCAGCTCGTCCGCGCCGGTCTCGGCCACCAGCGCTTCGAGGCCCGCGCGAACCGTCGCCGGGCTGCCGATGATCGACCGCGCCAGCATCTGCTGCACCTGCGCCCTTTCGCGCGGCGTCCAGTAGGCCTCGATATCGTCGATGGGCGGCTGCGACAGCCCGCGCGCGCCGCGGAAGATGGCGGTGAAGGACATCTGCTGCGTGGTGGCAAGCCGCCGCGCCTCGGCATCGGTTTCGGCGGCGATGACGTTCACGCCGACCATCGCATGGGGATGGTCCAGCTGGGCCGAGGGCTTGAAGCGACTCCGGTAGGTCTGAAGCGCCGGGATCAGCATGTCGGGCGCGAAATGCGAGGCGAAGGCGTAAGGCAGCCCCAGTTCCGCCGCCAGCATCGCGCCGTAGGTGCTGGAGCCGAGGATCCACAAGGGCACCTCGGTCCCGGCGGCCGGAACCGCAAGGATCTGCGTCTGGGGCGTGGCGGGGGCGAAGTAGGATTGCAGTTCCATCACGTCGTAAGGAAACCGCTCGGCGCTTTCCGGGGCGCGGCGCAGGGCGCGCAACGTCAGCTGATCGGTGCCCGGCGCGCGGCCAAGGCCAAGGTCGATGCGGCCCGGAAACAGCCGGGCAAGCGTTCCGAACTGTTCGGCGATGACGTAAGGCGCGTGGTTGGGCAGCATGATCCCGCCCGCCCCCACGCGGATCGTGCTTGACCCCGCGGCGACATGGGCGATGACGATGGAGGTCGCGGCGCTGGCGATGCCTTCCATGTTGTGATGTTCGGCAAACCAGATCCGCTTGTAACCCCAGCCTTCCGCCCGTGCCGCCAGCGCCCGGGCATTGTCAAGCGCCGTGCGGGCGTCGGATCCTTCGTTGATGCGAACGAGGTCGAGGATGGATAGGGCTGTCATGTCGCTGTTCCCAGGCCTTCTGGCCGTTTGGGGCCGAAAGTCCGGCCGGTTTGGCCGCTTTGGGGCCTCCGCTTGCGGTAACATCTGGGGGCAGGGCAGAGGCGCGTCAAGGTTGGCGGCGGCGCCGGAGCGGCTTCCTAGAAGCTTGGCGGGCTGATTGCCCAAAGGATCACCGCCTCATCGGGGCCGGGGTTGCGGTAGCGGTGCGGGTTCTGCGAGGCAAAGCTGATGCTGTCGCCCGCCTCCAGCATGAAGTGCCGCTCGGCCACCCAGAATTCGACCCGGCCTTCCAGCACCAGCCCGACCTCGTCGCCGTCATGGCTGTAGCTTTGCGCGCTTTCGGTTCCCGGCGGCAGGCGGGTGTGGATCATCTCGACCTGAAGGTTGAGCTTCGGAGTCAACAGTTCATCGACGATTCCGCCCTCGTAATGCAGGCGCAGCCGGTTGGCGCGGCGGATGACGAAGCCGTGCTCCTCGGGCGGGACGGGGACTTCGCCCGCGAAGAACCACTGCACGGTGACGCCAAGCGCCCGCGTGATCGCCACCAGCGCCGGGATCGACGGCTGGGCGAGGTCGCGTTCCAGCTGGCTGATGTAGCCCGTGGAAAGGCCCGCCGCCTTGGCCAGCGCCGCAAGGGTCAGGCCCCGTCGCTTGCGCAGGCCGCGCATCCGGTCGCCAAGGATCAGGGGTTCGGGTTCGATCATGGCCGCAGACTGGCCGGAACGTGATGGAATGGGCAAGGAATTTCTATATTAGTAAAAAATTGTTTGAAAATTTTACCCATGGCGGTAGCTTTGCCCAACCCCGATCATGGAGCCCAGGATGGCCAGCTTTCCGCACCTTTTCTCGCCGCTGACCATCCGGGGCATGGTTCTGAAGAACCGCATCATGTCCACCGGCCATGACACGACGCTGCCCACCGACGGCACGGTGAACGCGGCGCTGGTCGCCTATCACCGGACCCGGGCCAAGGGTGGCGTCGGCCTGATCGTGACGCAGGTCGCGGGGGTGCATGAAACGGCGCGCTATACCTCGCATCTTCTGATGGCGACCGAGGATAGTTGCATCCCCGGGTACCGCGCACTGGCAGAGGCCGTCCATGCCGAAGGCGCGGCGGTCGTCTCGCAGCTGTTCCACCCCGGGCGCGAGATCATGGAAAGCGCCGATGGCCTGCTGGCGGTCGCCTATGCGCCCTCGAACAGCCCAAACGAACGCTTCCACGTCATGCCGCGCGCGCTGGATCAGGCGATGATCGACGACATCGTCGCGGGCTACGCTGCTGCGGCGCGCCGGGTCCGGGCTGCGGGCTTCGACGGGGTCGAGGTGGTGGCAAGCCACGGCTATCTGCCGTCGCAGTTCCTCAATCCCCGCGTCAACCTGCGCGACGACGCCTACGGCGGCAGCGACGAGGGGCGGCTTTTGTTCCTCAATCAGGTTCTGGATGCGATCCGCGATGCCACCGACGACCGTTTCGTCATCGGCTTGCGGATCAGCGCCGGAGAACGCGACGAGGAAGGCCTGACCCAGGCCGAGGCCGAAGAGGCCTGCGTGGCCCTGCAATCGCGGCTCGATTACGTCAGCATCACCACCGGAACCTCGGCCTCGACCGGCGGCGCGATCCATATCGCGCCGCCGATGGCCTATCAGCCGGGCTACGTTGCGCCGGATGCGGCGCGTTTCCGAAAGCGGCTGACCATCCCGGCCTTTGTTGTGGGGCGCATCAACCAGCCGCACGAGGCCGAGGCAATTCTGGCCGCGGGTCAAGCCGATGTCTGCGGCATGACCCGCGCCCTGATCTGCGATCCCGACATGCCTGAAAAGGCCGGTCGCGGCGCCACCGACGACATCCGCGCCTGCATCGGCTGCAATCAGGCCTGCATCGGGCATTTCCATCGCGGCTTGCCGATTTCCTGCATCCAGCATCCCGAAACCGGGCGCGAGCTTGCCTATGGCCACCTGCCCCCCGCGGGGCGCCGGAAACGGGTCATGGTCGTCGGCGGCGGGCCTGCGGGCATGAAGGCCGCCGCCATCGCCGCCGCGCGCGGGCATGAGGTCACGCTGTACGAGGCATCGGGCCAGCTTGGCGGGCAGGCGCTTCTGGCGCAGCTGCTGCCGCGTCGGGCCGAATTCGGCGGTATCGTCACCAACCTGTCCCTGGAAATGGAGCTTGCGGGCGTCGGCATCGAACGGGGCGTGACCGTTACGCCCGATCTTGTGGCGGCAAGGGCCCCCGATGCCGTGATCCTTGCCACCGGCGCGCGGCCTTACCTGCCCGACCTGCCGACCGATGGCACAATCCCGATCCTGACAGCCTGGCAGGCGCTTCGCCGCGAAGCGAAGCCCGGCGCCCGGGTGCTGATCGCGGACTGGCGCAGCGACTGGATCGGACCCGGCCTGGCCGAGATGCTTGCCCGCGAAGGCTGCCGCGTGACGCTGGCGGTGAACGGCACCCACATGGCCGAAGTCCTGCCGCTCTACGTCCGTGACGATCTGGCGGCGACGCTCCACCGTCTGGGCGTCGAGGTGCGGCCCTACATGCGGCTTTACGGGACTTCGGGCGATACGGTCTATCTGCAACACACCGCAAGCGGCGACGCGGTCGAGGTTGAAGGCATCGACACCGTGGTCGCAAGTCTTGGACACCGTCCGGTGGATGATCTGGCGCGCACCCTGGCGGGGCAGGGGGTGGAGGTCCACACCATCGGTGACGCACTTGCCCCCCGCACCGCCGAGGAAGCGGTCTACGAAGGTCTGAAGATCGGCTGCGTGATCTGAGGAAGGATCAGGCTGAGGAAGGATCAGGCCGCGGCCGCCGCTTCGGCCGCAAACTTCTGGATGCGCCCCACCATCGCGCGCACCCCGTTCGACCGTTGCGACGACAGGTGCTGGTCAAGACCCAGCCGCCCCAGTTCGTCCTGCGCGCGGATGCCTGCGACATCCGAAACCGGAACGCCGGAATACAGCGCATGCAGCACCGCGATCAGCCCGCGTACGATCATCGCGTCGCTGTCGCCTTCGAAATCGAAGCGCGCCGAAGGCCCGGTCCCGGTGATCCGCGGCATGAACCAGACCTGGCTCGCGCAACCTTGGACCTTGGTCGCAGGCACCTTCAACGCCTCGGGCAGCTCGGGCATGGCCTTGCCCATCTCGATGATGTGGCGATAGCGGTCTTCCCAGTCATCCAGGAAGTCGAAGGTCTCGGCGATCTCTTCAAAGGCGGGGGTTGCCATGGGGGCCTCTTGATGACACTGCCCCTACTTAATCACCGCAAGGGCCAAGGTCCAGCCGCGCCCCCTTTTCACGATGGCGCGAATAGGCTACCGAATGCGGGCCTGCGGCTTGCGGGCGGGGCCATCAGGGGGACCGGAATGAAGCGGATTGTCACGGTAACTCTCGTCGTCACGCTGGCTGTGGCGGGCTGTGGCCGCATCCGCGACAGCAGGCTGAACCCGTTCAACTGGTTCGGTGGCGCGAAATCCCAGCCCCGCGAACAGCTCTCGGCGCTGGATGCCGGGATGGTCGACGTGAACGATCCGCGCCAGCTGGTCGACCAGGTGTCGGTGATGACGGTGAATCGTACGCCGCAGGGCGCGATCATCCAAGCGACGGGCCTACCGCCCACGCAAGGCTTCTGGAACGCGGAACTGGTTGCGGAAAACGGCGGCGCGCCGGTCGATGGCGTACTGACCTACCGCTTCGTCGTGTCTGAACCGCAAGGCGCGCGCCGCGTCTCGACCCCGCAATCGCGCGAAGTGACGGCCGCCGCCTTCATCACCAGCCGCAAGCTGGAAGAGGTCAGCCGGATCGTCGTCCAGGGCCTGCGCAACAGCCAGGTGTCGTCGCGCTGAGGCACCCTCCCGGCCCTCAGGCCGGGATCACCTTGACCGACTGCCCGCGCGCCGTCAGCGCGATTTCACCCCGGCACAGACGCAAGGCATCCTGACCGAAAACCTCGGCCCGCCAGCCGTGCAGCGCCGCCACGTCGCGTTCCCCCGCCGCCAGGGCGTCAAGTTCGGATGACGTGGCGACCAGCTTCTGCGCCACGCCCGCCTGTTCGGATTTCGCCTTCAGCAGCACGCGCAGCAGGTCGGCAAGCGCCGTGTTCACCTGCAACTGTTCCCGATCTTCCTTGACGCGCGGATAAGTCTCGGGCCGCGCCTCGAGCCCCGTCCTGATCGCGGCAAGGATGCCTTCGGCGATGTCCGGCCGGCGGCCTTCGCGCAGCAGAAGCCGCGACCGCCCCAGTTCCTCGATCGAGGTCGGCTTGGTCGAGGCCAGTTCCAGAAGCGCGTCGTCCTTGTAGACCCGGCTGCGCGGCACGTTGCGGCTTTGCGCATATTCCTCGCGGAACCGCGCCAGTTCCCGCACCACAGACAGGAACTTGCCCGAGGTCGTGCGTGTCTTGACCTTCTCCCACGCCTCCTCGGGGCGGTTGATGTAGGTTTCCGGGTTCAGAAGGATCGCTTCCTCTTCCTCGACCCAAGGCTCGCGACCGGTCTTATTCAGCTCGGTCGACAGGAATTCGTAGATGACGCGCAGGTGGGTGACATCGGCCAGCGCATAGGCCTTCTGCGCCTCGGACAGCGGACGGCGCGACCAGTCGGTAAAGCGCGAGGTCTTGTCGAGGCTTTCGCGCGCGATCTTCCTCACCAGCGTCTCGTAACCCACCTGTTCGCCAAACCCGCAGACCATGGCCGCGATCTGGGTGTCGAAAAGCGGCGTCGGGAAGACATTCCCTTCGACAAAGAAGATCTCGAGATCCTGGCGCGCCGCGTGGAAGACCTTGACCGTGCCTTCATGGCGGAACAGGTCGTAAAGCGGCTCCATCGACAAGCCGTCGACCAGGGGATCGACCAGCACCGCCGCGCCGTTCTTGCCCGGAAGCGCCATCTGGATCAGGCAGAGTTTCGAATAATAGGTCCGTTCGCGCAGGAATTCGGTATCGAGCGTGACGTAGGCTTCGGCCTTGGCCGCCTCGCAGAAACGCGCAAGGTCTTCGGTCGTGGTGATGGTCTGCATGGGGTCCAGCTTTGCACGGGGTCATCCCGCTTTGATCTCGCTTATGTGAAATCCCCGGCAATGAAAAGATACGGCTTCTTCTTTGTCCAAATACTCAATCCGCCGCGGGGCACCCCAGAGCGACGCCTCCGGCGGGAGTATTTTTGCAAAAGAGAAACAAGGGGCACGCGTCAGGGCAGCAGGACGGGCCGGCGGTCGCCAATCGCGAACCGGCGCAGCACGGCGGGGTAAAGCCGGTGTTCCTGCGTCAGCACACGCGCGGCAAGGGTTTCGGCGGTGTCGCCCGGCAGGACCGGAACCCGCGCCTGGCCAAGGATCGGGCCTGCGTCGAGGTCGGCGGTCACTTCATGGACCGAACACCCCGCCTCGGCGTCGCCGGCATCGAGCGCGCGTTGATGGGTGTGGAGGCCGGGGTATTTCGGCAGGAGCGAGGGGTGGATGTTCAGCATCCGGCCCTGGAAGCGCTGCACGAAATCCGGGGTCAGGATGCGCATGAAGCCGGCCAGGACGACCAGATCGGGCGCGTAGCCGTCGATGCATTCGGCCAGCGCGGCGTCGAAGGCTTCGCGTCCGGCGAAGGCCTTGTGGTCGAGGTGGCGGGTCGCGATGCCGGCCTTGGCCGCGGTCGCCAGCCCGGCGGCATCGGGCCGGTTGCTGATCACGGCAGCGATGTTGACGGGCAGATTGCCGGCATCGCGGGCGGCGATCAGCGCCTCCATGTTGCTGCCGCGGCCGGAAATCAGGATGACGATATTCTTCATTTCAAAAAACTCACCGGTAAAAAGATCGTGCTGGCCACGGTGTGGGTCAGCCGGGAAAAATTGCGGCCATTGCGATCGGCGACGATCTTGGCCATGAAGTCGAGCAGCCCCATGATCCGCCCGAATTCGCGCTCGAAGGACAGGTTGCGGTTGCCGGGATCGAGCTCGTTCGAGATCAGGAAGGGCTCACCGGCCGCATTGCGGTCGTGGCCGAGCTTCCAGACGGCGACATCCATGTTGCGGGCGCTGTTGTAGAGCTTCACTTCGTTCAGGCTGTCGAGGATGTAGAACTCTTCCTTGTGCTCGTAGGCGGCATCGACCATGGTCAGCAGGCCGTAGACCAGCGCTGCGACGCGGTCGCCGGTGTAGGACTCGGTAAAGGCCAGCGCCGCAGCCGGCCCCTCGCGCAGTCCGTTCATTTCCGGCCAGCGCTGCTGCAGGCGCTGCTTCAGGCGATCCAGCGCCGCCTCGCGACTGGGCTGGCCGGCCTTCTTCCATTCCTTGGGGTTGCGCTTGTAGAGCTTGTCGGCGATCAGCAGCAGGCCATTGATGACTTCCTCACGGTTGGTATCGGCGATACGGTCAACCTCGGTCTTGGCCAGGTATTTGACATCGACCGTCGTCTCCGACTTGCCGTCCTTGCCCAGCTTGGTCGAGCAGGCCGCCAGTACCAGGGTGAGAAGGACGGCCAGCCAGCGCATCAGGCTTCCTTGCTCTTGACGTAGCCCCAGCCGATGGGGATCAGCGACGAAATGATGATGCCGATGATGATCAGCGACAGGTTGGCCTTGACCCAGGGCAGGTTGCCCAGCCAGTAGCCGGCCAGGCACAGCGAGACGACCCAACCGGCGGCGCCGATCAGGTTGAACATGGTGAAGCGCGCGTAGCTCATCGAACCGATGCCGGCGACGAAGGGGGCAAAGGTCCGGAACAGCGGCAAAAAGCGCGAGATGACCAGCGTCTTGCCGCCGTGTTTTTCATAGAAGGCGTGCGTCTTGACCAGCGCGTCGCGGTTGAAGAAACGCGAGTTCTCCCAGTGAAAGACCTTGGGACCGAGAAAGCGGCCGATCTGGTAATTGAGCGTGTTGCCGAGCACCGCGGCAACGATCAGCACGGCGATCAGCGTGAAGATGTCCATCCCCCCTTCGCCGATGGCAGCCAGTGCCCCGGCCACGAAGAGCAGCGAATCGCCGGGCAGAAAGGGCGTGACAACGAAGCCGGTTTCGGCGAAGACGATGAAGAACAGGATGCCGTAGATCCACAAGCCGTACTGCTGCACCATGACCGCCAGATGCTTGTCGAGGTGAAGGACGATTTCGATGAACTGCGAGAGGATTTCCATGCGGCGCGCCGGGCGGTGAATGAGGGTGCATTTTACCCCATGCCCCCCTTGAAGCAGGGCTGGCTCCCCACGAGAAACACCCATACTCCCGTTGGCATTTATAACTTTTGTACTATCCGATACTATTCCCAAAATACAAACTGGAAAGCTGTTCATGTTCGGATTCATCAAGCGCTTGTTTGGCAGCCAACCCGCCGGCTGCACCGAGCGCCCGGCCGCCCCCGCACCGTTGCCGGTGGCTCCCAGGCCCGCCGCGCCGGCCGTGGTTCTACAGCGCGACGAAATCATCGATGCCACCACCCGGATCGCCGGCTACCGCTTTTCTGCCCGCCGGATCGCCCCGACGGAAGATATCGACGCTGCGGCGACGCATGCGGTCCTGCTGGCGAGCAACATCGCCGCGCTGGCCGAGCGTCGTCTCGCCCTCATCCCGATCTCGGTCGACGACTGGCAGCGCCTCGATTACCGCCCCCTGATCGCCGCCCGGACGGTGTTTGCGCTCAGCCCGCCGGCGCACCCGGACCAACTGGCCGAATGGCAGGAAGCCGCCGACGCCATCCATGCCTGCGGCGCCAGCATCGCGCTGGACAGCGCCGCCCTGGATGCCTTGGGCGACGCAGCCGGCCGCTACGCCGATTACCTGCTGCTCGACTTTTCCGCCGCCTCGCTGGCCAACTTCGAGCAAGCGATCCGGACGCTGCGGACGACCCACCCCAAGGCCCAACTGATCGCCGACCGGGTCAATCGCTGGCCGGAACATCGCTATTGCCTGGCCAACGACATCGCCTACTGTCTCGGCAGTTTCAGCACAGCGCCGGACGAAGAAAAGCAAAACGGCGAAATCGACCAGAGTCGCCTGGTCCTGATCGAAATGCTCAATGGCCTGCGCCAGGAAATCGATCTCGAAGAGCTCGCCCAGATCGCCAAGCGCGACCCCGGAGTCGTCGTCAAAGTGATCGCCATGGCCAACTCCCCGCTGCTCGGGCTGCCCCAGACCGTGACCAGCATCGACCAGGCGATCATGGTACTCGGCCGGCAGCAACTCTATCGCTGGCTCGCCATCGGCATGTTCCGCGCCGGCTCGGCCTCGCCCCGGGACGAAGTCCTGCTTGAACTGGCGCTGGCCCGCGGCCGCTTCCTGGAGCTTCTCGGCCAGGAAAAATTCGCCAAGGCGGAATGCGACGAACTTTTCCTGCTCGGCTTGCTGTCGCTGCTCGATTCGCTGCTCGGCCTGCCGATGGCCCAGGTGGTCGAACGCATCCATCTGACGCCGGCGTTGCGCGAAGTCCTGCTCAACAACGGCGGACCGCTCGGCCGCTACCTGCTGCTCGCCATCGCCGTCGAAAAAGGCCACGTCCAGAATGTAGCCCGCCTGGCCGGCCAACTCGGCCACTCGCTGGAGGCCGTCGAAGCCGCCTCCGTCGAAGCGATCGCCTGGGCCGAGGAAGCCGCCGGCTCGACCTGACGCTTGCCCGACGAGCACTTCCCGACAAGCCTCGCCCGGAATTTCAATTTTTAGCCTTTTTTGGGGCCGACCGTAGCATTCCCCATGTTTCACTGTAGATACGGTGGACATAAAAAAACCCGCCGCAGCGGGTTTTCTGGATCGACGCTGCCGCTTACTTGCGGCGACGCACGGCACCGAGGCCGACCATCGCCAGCGCGACCAAGGCCATCGAGCCAGGTTCCGGAACCTGGTTGCGACCGGCAACATAGGTGAAGTCATCGACGATCACCCAGTCGTAGCCACCAAGCGAGGTCAGTTCGACGCGCGAGATGCCAGCGTGTTGTGCGCCATAGAATTCGGAGTACGTAGCACCGGTATCACCACCAACGAAAACCAGCGTTTCCAGCAGATTGTTGGCAGAGTCGTACAGCGAGACATTCCAGCTCGGGTTGGCTGCGCCCCAGTCCATGCCGAAGGCCGAGACGGGATTGGCAAAGGCGATCGAGAATGCGCTGTTGCCGGTATCGCGGGTGGTCAGGGTCTGGCCGCTACCCAGCCAGCTGCTGCCGCCTTCGCCGAAAGGAGCGATACGCAGGGTGCCCGAGGTGGTCGAGAAAGTAACGTCGCCAACCGTGTAGCTGGTGGCGTTGCCGGTCGCCATGCCGGTGAAGTCGATGACGCTGCCGCCGGCCAGGGCGGAATCGGCGCTCGACGAAATCAGTGCGGCGTGGCTCAGCGAGGATGCGCAGATCATCGCTGCGGCAAGTAGTTTCTTCATGCTTTTCTCCGGAATAAAATTTATGGAGATCAGCCGGCAGCAAAAACCATTCCCACGCAAAAATCATATTGATTTGTAATGATTCTTCAAAAAACAAAATCAATCACTGTCAAATATCCCGACACAGCCGAACCAGGCATTCCAAAGGCGTAGCGCGCCCCTGGAACGCCCGCAGCCAGCTTATTTCAGGTCGAAACGGTCGAGATTCATGACCTTGTTCCACGCCGCGACGAAGTCATTGACGAACTTCCCGCCACCGTCGGCCTGGGCGTAGATCTCCGCCAAAGCGCGTAGTTGCGAGTTGGAGCCGAAGATCAGGTCGACGCGGCTGGCCGTCCATTTCAACTCGCCGCTCTTGCGGTCGCGCCCTTCGAAGCGGTCGCCGGCCTCGGTGGTCGGCTTCCACACCGTGCCCATGTCGAGCAGATTGACGAAGAAGTCGTTGCTCAGCGTCTGGACGCGTTGGGTGAACACGCCGTCCGGCGAGTGCCCGGTGTTGGCGCCAAGCACGCGCAATCCGCCGACCAGCACGGTCATTTCCGGCGCGCTCAGCGTCAGCAGTTGCGCCTTGTCAACCAGCATTTCCTCGGCCGAGACGGTGTAGACCCGCTTCTGGAAATTGCGGAAACCGTCGGCCTGCGGTTCGAGCACGGCAAAGGATTCGACGTCGGTCTGCGCCTGCGAGGCATCGGTGCGGCCCGGCGTGAAGGGCACCGTCACCGGATGGCCGCCGGCCTTGGCCGCAGCTTCGACCGCCGCGCAACCACCGAGCACGATCAGGTCGGCCAGCGAGATGCGTTTGCCGCCGCTCTGCGCACTGTTGAAGGCCTGCCGGACGCCTTCCAGCACGCCGAGCACCTTGGCCAGTTGCGCCGGCTGGTTGGCGGCCCAATCCTTCTGCGGAGCCAGGCGGAGACGGGCGCCATTGGCCCCGCCGCGCATGTCGGAACCGCGGAAGGTCGAGGCCGAGGCCCAGGCGGTGGCGACCAGTTCGCTGATCGACAGGCCGCTGGCCATGACCATCGCCTTCAATGCCCCGATATCGGCAGCGTCGATCAGCGGGTGATCGTTAGCCGGCACCGGGTCTTGCCAGATCAGGTCTTCGGCCGGCACTTCCGGGCC
>DJWG01000033.1 GCA_002440945.1 Rhodobacteraceae bacterium UBA6236
CCTGGCGGGCATAGCCGAAATAGGGAATGACCGCCGTGATCCGGTCCGCCGACGACCGCCGCAGGGCGTCGGTCATGATCAAGAGCTCCATCAGGTTGTCGTTGGCCGGGTTCGAGGTCGGCTGGATGATGTACATGTCTTCGCCGCGGACGTTCTCGAAGACCTCGACGAAGATTTCCTGATCGTTGAAACGTTCGACCCGCGCCTCGACCAGGCTCACGGACATGCCCCGGTGCATCGACATCCGCCGGGCGATGGCGGTGGCCAGCGGCTTGTTGGCGTTGCCGGAAATGAGCTTCGGTTCGGTCATGGCGGGCATGCGGGCTGGTCCTTCGGGGCAAGGGGGGGATTCGATGCGTTGCGCAGGGATTACCACCCGGTTAGCCTGCCCGCAAATTCCCGAAGGGCAAAGAAGCAGGGCAAATGACCCAGATCGACTATTTTCTCACCACGCTGTCGCCTTACGTCTATCTGGCGGGCACCCGCCCGGCCGGGATCGCGGCCCGCCACGGGGCAAAGCTGCGGTATCGGCCGGTCCATTTCGCTTCGCTTGCCCCGCGCATGGGCGGGCGGCTGCTGTCCGATGCCTCGGACGCCCGCCGCGATTGGGTGCGTCAGGATCTGGCGCGGCAGGCGGCGCGGTTGGGGCTGCCGATCAGCGAACGCCCGATGTTCTGGCCCACGAACCCCGCGCCTTCGGCCTATGCGATCATCGCGGCGCAGGACGCGGTCGACAAGGGCGCCGGCGGCGATCTGGCGGGGCTGGTCCACGGCTTTTCCCGCGCCATCTGGGCAGAGGACCGCGACATTTCCGACGACGCCGTGGTGCAGGACATCCTGAAGGCGCACGGCTTCGATCCCGGGCTCAGCTTCAGCGGCATGCTGATCGGGGCCGAAACCTATGCCGCCAACCTGGAAGAGGCGGCCCTGCGCGGCGTGATCGGCGTGCCGTTCCTGATTACCGGCGGGGATGCGCGCTTCTGGGGGCAGGACCGGCTTGACGATCTGGACCGGCATCTGGCGGAGGGCGGCGCATGACCACCGACATTCGCGCCGGGCGCATGATCGCGCATCGCACCTTCGGCACCGGCCCGCGGCGGGGGCTGGCCATCCATTGCTCGCTCGCGCATTCGGGCGCCTGGTCGGGCGTGGCGGCGGCGCTGGCGGATGACATGACCATCACCGCCTTCGACATGCCGGGCCATGGCCGTTCGGCGGACTGGGACGGAAACGGCGATTATCTGCAGGCGGTGGCCGCCATCGCCGCCAGCTTCCTGACCGAACCCGTCGACCTGATCGGCCATTCCGCCGGGGGCATCGCGGCGCTGCAACTGGCGCTGGCCGCGCCCGATATGATCCGCAGCCTCACGCTGATCGAACCGGTGCTGTTCGCCGCCCTGCGCGGCAGTTCCGAATGGGATGCCTATGTCCGGCAACGCAGCGGCTATGCCGAGGCCCTTGATCGTGACGATCGGGAAACCGCGGCGCGGGAGTTCATGGCGCAATGGGGCAACGGCACGCCGTGGCAGGAACTGGACCCGCGCCAGCGCGCCTATCTGGTCCAGCGGATGACGATCATCCAGGCCTGCACGCCCGGCAGCGACGAAGACAGCGGCGGCGTTCTGGCCGAAGGGCGGCTCGAGTCGCTGGACCTGCCGGTCATGCTGATCGGCGGGACTGCATCGCCCGATGCCGTCAACAGCATCAACGAGGCGCTGGCCGCGCGGATGGCGGATGTCGGTGTGGCGGCGGTCGAAGACGCGGGGCACATGTCGCCGGTAACGCATCCCGCCCAGGTGGCGGGGCTGATCGAGGTCAACGTCACCCGCGGATAAGCGCGAGGATTCCTTCGACATCGGCCTCGGTCGTGGACCAGGAACAGACGAGCCGCGCCGCCAGTGCTTCGTCTTCGGGGCCAGTCATCGACTGATCGCCGGGCCAGAGGTAGTAGCGCGCGCCGCCGGCATCAGCCCGGCGGTGGCCGCTGCGGGGGAAGGCGGCGAAGACAGCATTGGCTTCGGTCGGGTGGACAAGGCTTGCGCCCGGAATGGCGGAAAGGCCATTGGACAGCTGCCTGGCGGCGGCATTGGCCTGATGCGCAAGCCGCAGCCACAAATCATCGGTCAGGTAGGCGAGCATCTGGGCCGACAGGTAGCGGTGTTTGGAAAACAGATGGCCGGCGCGCTTGCGGCGGAATTCGAATTCCTCGGCGCGGGCGGGATCGAAGATCACCACCGCCTCGACCCCCATGCAGCCGTTCTTGGTGCCGCCGAACGACAGGACATCGACGCCCGCCTTCCAGGTCAGTTCCGCCGGGGTGCAGCCCGCGGTGATGAGCGCGTTGGTGAAGCGCGCCCCATCCATGTGGACGGGCAGGCCATAGCCGCGCGCCACATCCGCCAGCGCCTTGACGGCGGGCGCATGGTAGATCGTGCCATGTTCCGTGGCATTGGTGATCGACACCATGCCGCGTTGAACGTTATGCACCCCTCCGCCCCCGGTGGCGGCGATGACGCGACCCAGTGCCTCGGGCGTCATGCGGGCGTGATCGCCATCGATCAGCACGAGCTTCGACCCGCCGGTATAGAATTCGGGGGCGCCGCATTCGTCTTCCTCGATATGGGCGTTGCGGTGGCAGAAGACCGCCTGCCACGGCTGGACGAGGATCGCGCAGGACAGCGCATTGGCCGCTGTGCCGGTGGCGACAAGGTAGACCGCCGCATCAGGCGCCTCGAAGATCTGGCGGATGCGGTTGCGGACTTCGGCCATCAGGTCGTCATTGCCGTAGGGCATGGCGCTGCCCTGATTGGCGGCAACGATGGCGGCCATGATTTCGGGCGCGGTGGCGGCGGTGTTGTCGGAGGCGAAGTTCATCACTGGTCCTCGATGATGTAGTCTTCCCAATCGTCCTCGGGGACTTCGAATTCGGGAACCGTCCAGCCCTGCACCGACTGTCCGGCGGCGCGGGTGCTGTCGGGATCGCCGGTGATCAGCGGGTGCCAGTCCGGCAGCGGCTTGCCTTCGTGACGCAGCCGGTAGGCGCAGGTCGAGGGCATCCAGTAGGCGATGTCGCCGATGTTCTTCGGGGTCAGCACCACGCATTCGGGCACGAATTGCTTGCGGCTTTCGTAATGCGCGCAGCGGCAGGTGCTGTCGTCCAGAAGGCGGCAGCCGATGCGGGTGAAGAAAACCTGACCGGTATCGGCGTCTTCAAGCTTGTTCAGGCAGCATTTTCCGCAGCCGTCGCAAAGCGCCTCCCATTCACGGGGGGTGAGCTTTGTCAGCGGCTGGTTCCAGAAACCGGGGCGCAGGCGGTCGCGGGGGATGTCGTCCTTCATGGCGCGTCAATCTGGCGGATGACGCGGCGAAAGGGAAGGGGCCCCGCGTCCGGTCGTGGCGCGGGACGGTCACGTTGGCATGAGTATTTGGGCAAAGAAGAAGCCGAAAGCGCGCGCGGGCCGTCAGGCTTCGGCCAGGATTTCGCGGGCGCGGGCACAGTCCTGGTCCATCTGGGCGATGAGGGCGGGAAGGCCGTCGAACTTCATTTCGGGGCGCAGGTAATCGATCAGCGCGATCGACAGGTGCTGGCCGTAAAGATTGCCGGAAAAGTCGAAGATGTGGGTTTCAAGGTTCGGGGTGTTCTGGCCGAACATCGGGCGCACGCCAAGGCTTGCCGCGCCGCCGTAGCTGCCCGCATCGGGGCCGGTCAGGATATCGACCTTGACGGCATAGACGCCAAGGCGTGGCAGATGCAGCCCTTCGACGGCCATGTTCGCGGTGGGAAAGCCCAATTCCCGCCCGCGCTTTTCGCCATGCAGCACAGCGCCTTCGATCCTGTGCAGATGCCCGAGCATCCGGGCCGCGTCGCGGGGGCGACCTTCGGTCAGCGCCCTGCGGATCGCGGTCGAGGAAACTTCGGTCGTCCCGATCGCCAGAAGCGGCGCGATGCTGACGCCGAAGCCAAGGCGGTCGCCCAGGGCGCGCAGGGTCTCTGCGGTGCCGCTCCGGCCCTTGCCGAAGCAGAAATCGGTGCCGACCGTCACATGGCGGACGCCAAGCCCTTCGGCGAGGATCCGGGTCGCGAAGTCTTCCGCCGACATTCCCGCCAGCGCGGCGGTAAAGGGCAGTTCGTAAAGGATATCGACGCCCAGCTTGTCCATCCGGTTGGCGCGGGCTTCGGCGTTCATCAGCCGGAAGGCGGGCGCGTCGGGCGAAAAATACTGGCGCGGGTGCGGTTCAAAGGTGACGATCCCCAGGGGCGCGTCCTGCCGGCGCGCAAGGTCGATCACCGAGCGATGGCCAAGGTGCACCCCGTCGAAATTGCCAAGCGCCACGGACGCACCGCGCGCCAAGGGCGCCAGCCCTTGCCAGTCCTGGATGATCTGCATTGGCACGCGGGGGTGTTTCCCGTTTTGTCAGTCGCTCTTGCGGGAGGGCGCCAGAACCAGCGCCTCGCCCTTCACGACGACGGTATCGCCCACCACGGCGCGGGTTTCAAGGGTCACGCGGCGGCGGGGCAGGTCGATGGCGGTGGCTGTCACCTCGACCGTGACGATGTCCCGGGGGCGCACCGGGGCGAGGAACTTGAGGTCCTGGCCCAGGTAGACCGTGCCGTGGCCCGGAAGCTGTTCGCCGATCACCGCCGAAATCAGGCCTGCGGTCAGCATCCCATGCGCGATGCGGCCCTTGAACATCGTGGCATTGGCGTAGTCGTCATCCAAATGCACGGGATTGCGGTCGGTCGAGACTTCGGCGAACTGCTGGATATCCTGATCGGTAATTTCCTTTTGCAGGCTGCGCATCATCCCGACTTCGATATCCTCAATGTAGACCGTTCCGCGAGTCATGTCCGTCCGCCCCTTCAGATTGATGGGGGGACGTTAGCGGCAAGTTCATTTCGCCGCAAATGCAAAGGTAACAAATATGCGAAAAAACCACTTCGCCTGAAATATTGTTACCGGCCCCTCACCGGAGCCTGCCGATGGCGTAGGTGGGCGACATCTGTCTTGCGTCGAGCCAGGGGGCGAGGAGCGACTGGTCGGGGTTTTCCACATCGGGGCCGAACTGGTCGGCGGACAGACCGCCGGTGATGAAAAGCGTGTCGATGCCTTCGTTGATGCCGCCCAGCACATCCGTTGCGATGCCGTCCCCGATGGCCAGCGTCCGGGAGGGCTCGGCCTCATGCCCGATCTCGGCCAGACGGCGGCGGGCCAGATCGTAGATCGGGGGATGCGGCTTGCCGAAGTAAAGCGATTCACCGCCCATCTGGGTGTAAAGTTCCGCAATCGCCCCGGCGCAGTAGATGCGCCGGTCGCCCATGTCGACGACGATATCGGGGTTGGTGCAGAGCATCTTGAGGCCGTTGACCTTCGCCAAGAGCAGCCGACCGCGATAATCTTCCGGGGTTTCGTGCAGCTCGTCGAAGGGGCCGGTGCAGACGATGCCCTCGGCCTCGGCCAGGGGCACGCGGGTGATGTCGGCGGCGGAATGGCCCTTGGGCGGCTTCGTGAAGAAACCGTCATCCTTTTCAGGCCCCAGATGCCAGACCTTGTGGCCAACCGCCCCCTCGAACAGCGCGAATTGCGCGGCGTCGCCGGAAGACACGACCAGATCCCAGGCGTCGCGCGGCACGCCCATCCGGTCGAGCGTCAGGGTGACATCGGCGGCGGGGCGCGGGGCGTTGGTCATCATCACCACCTTGCCGCCGCCCTTGCGGTAGGATTGCAGCGCGGCCACGGCGGCGGGGTAGGGATCATGGCCGTTGTGGACGCAGCCCCAAAGATCGCAAAACAGGGTGTCATAGCCTGCGGCGATGTCGGCAAGCGCGGGGATGATCCGGGTCATGGGAACCTGTGGGGGAATTGGGACAAGGAAGGGGCGGCAGCGCGCCGCCCCGTTGAAGGCGTCAGAGCTTCAACATCGGGATGATCTGCTTCTTGCGGCTCATGATGCCGGGAAGCACGATCGTATCGCCTGAAACCTTCGCGCCGAAGGAGGCTTCGGCCAGCTGGCGCACCAGGTCGTTCGGCACCAGAAGCGTCGCTTCTTCGCGCAGGATGTCGATGATGAACAGCAGCACCTGGTCGGCGCCATCCTCGGTGGCGACGCCCGGCATCGACTGCATCAGGCTGTCCTTGCGCGCAAGAAGCGTGGCGGGCGAAGTGGTTTCCAGCACCGATACCCGCAGTTCTTTCCCGGCGACGTTGTATTCCTTGCTGTCCATGCGCAGCAGTTCAACGTCGGAAAAGGCCGAGACATCGGACTTGGCCGCGAAAAGTTCCGCCGCATAATCGGGGATCGAGATGCCCAGGTCGCGCGCCAGGCCTTCGGCCACCTCGCGGTCATGGGGCGTGGTGGTCGGGCTGCGGAATTCCAGCGTGTCCGACAGGATGCAGGACAGCATGGCGCATTTGATCGCCTCGGGCATCCTTGCCGCATCGGCGCCCATCAGGTCGTGCATGACGGTCGCGGTGCAGGCCAGCGGGCGCACCGTGATGTCGATCGGGGTCCGGGTCTTCAGACCGCCCGCCAGCATGTGGTGGTCGATGATCTGGAGGATATTGGCCTCGTTGATCGAGGGCGGAAGTTCGGCCGGGTTGTTGGTGTCGACGATCACGACGTCCTCGCCCGCGGCCAGGTCGGAAATGATTTCGGGCTTCGGGAGGTTCCAGCGCTTCAGCACGAAGGCCGCTTCGGTATTGGGTTCGCCCAGCAGCACCGGCTTGGCCGGGGTGCCCTTCACCTCGGTCAGGTACCAGGCCCAGATGATGGGCGAGCCGGTGGAATCGGTGTCGGGGGATTTGTGGCCAAGAACCTTGATCATGGTCGGGCTCCGTTCTGAAAAGGGCTGATCTCGCGCGCTTTATAGGCGCTGGCGGAAGGGTTGTCACCAGCGCGCCGCAATGCAGCAATTGTTCAGAAATCCTGCTGGCGGATTTCGTAACCCACTTCCGCCAAAAGGTTCAGAAGGCCCCTGTGCCCCGCCAGATGACCGGCCCCCACGGCGACGACCAGCGTCCGGCCCGGCGCCTCGGCGAGGATACGGTCCATCCAGGCTTCGTTGCGCTTGTAGATCAACGCCTCCTCCATCAGCGCAAGATCGGCCTCGGCCTTCCTGGGGTCCTTGGCCGTGTCAATCGAGATCTGGCGCGAGATTTCCCAGATCAGGCGGTGTTCCTGGCGGAAATAGGCGTCCTTCATGGTGGTCAGCAGGTCGGTGGCCATCGGCGCCGTGGTCAGGGCCGAACGGACCATCTCAAGCTGATCGTCGGGCGACAGGCTGCCGAAAAGACGGAACACCGTGTCATGCGGTTCCAGCGCGCGGGTGGGCGTGCCCATCTCGTGCGCGGCGGTCATGATCAGGTGGTCAAGGCCCGCCGCGCCTTCCGACATCGGCGTCGCGGCGCAGGGCGGCATCGACAGGATCATGGTCACATACCAGGGCTGGAACTTCGCGGCAAAGATCCCGGGGATGCCGCGCAGGCCCATTTCGGCCTTGAGGTTTTCCCATTCCTCGGGCGGAAGCCGGTCGGGCAGGGTCGGGCCGGTGACGAACAACATCTCGGGCTTGCGGGACATGTCGTCTTTCAGCTGCGCCAGCTCGGCCTCGGTCGCTTCCAGAAGCACCACATCCGCCTTGTGGAGGGTCGGCATGAGCTTGCGCATATGCGCGTTCATCCGCGGATCGAACATGTGGAAGGTGCCGATCACATGGATGGTGCTGTCGCCCTTCGTGGCCTGCCAGTGGTTCCCGGCCGGAAACGGAACCGCCTTCGTGGCCGCAGTCAGTTCAGCACGCGCCTCGGCGGACATGCTCCGATAAAGATCGACGCCCGTGCAGCTGTCGGCCCCCGTGGTTTCAGCCCGCAGAGGCGCGGCCAGCATCAGCCCGCCGAGGATCGCCGGAATCAGGGCCAGGGAAAAGCGGGACAGAATGCGGTGCAGCATGGAATTTCCTGAAAAAGCCTTTCCGCAAACTTGGCATGAAGGGGCCCGTTTTTCCACCCCGGGCGGCAGGCCTGACGAAAACGGGCCGGGCGCGATTCTGTTGACTCGCGCGGCAGGGCGGCCTATCTACCGTGCCGTTAGCACTCGCACCTGCTGAGTGCTAACGGTGAGATGAAACCTGGAACCTAATGGGAGAGTTACCAGATGGCTTTCAAACCGCTGCATGACCGCGTGCTGGTCCGCCGCGTCCAGTCGGAAGACAAGACCAAGGGCGGCCTGATCATCCCCGACAGCGCCAAGGAAAAACCGGCCGAGGGCGAAGTCGTCTCCTGCGGCGAAGGCGCCCGCAAGGATTCGGGTGAGCTGATCGCACCGTCGGTGAAAGCGGGCGACCGGATCCTGTTCGGCAAGTGGTCGGGCACCGAAGTNNCATGAAGGAAAGCGACATTCTCGGCGTCATCGCCTGAGATCCGCCCCTTTCCTCAACGCAATAAAGACATTCAGGAGAAGCCCCAATGGCTGCTAAGGACGTCAAGTTCGATTCCGATGCCCGCGACCGCATGCTGCGCGGCG